>JAQVPE010000213.1 GCA_028702245.1 Candidatus Izemoplasmatales bacterium | reverse complement strand
GACTCGATTTTATATTTCGGATGTCCCATGACGATTGCGGCCAAAGTCGATTTTCCGGTGCCGTTCGGCCCCATGATCGCGTGTGTCTCGCCGCCATTGACCTCTAAATTGACATCGTTCAGGATTTTCTGACCCTCTACGGAAACAACCAGGTTTTTGATTCGTAAAACTGCCATATGCGATACCCCCAATAGTCATATCCATTTTACCGCATTTACGAGTTATATGCAAAAAATATAACTCATTAATTTTTTCAAAAAGAAAGGAGCCAGAAGGCTCCTTGTCATTTTTCGACCACTTCCGAACCGATGATGTCCGGGCTCTTTGTATGTTTGATGGTCGTCAACTCCAATAGTTTGCGAAAACCGGTCAGGAAAATAAACGAGAAAAGGCTGAGAATGATGCCAAGAAGATAGGCTCCCATCCCAAAGCAGACGCCGATCATCGCCGCCAAAAACAAAGTCGCGGCCGTCGTCAGCCCATAGATGCCGTTTGAAGTCTTGAGGATCGTTCCCGCGCCGAGAAAACCAACACCGGTCACAACCTGCGCAATCACCCTTTGCCTCTCGAGATTGACGACGATTCCCGCCGCTGCCAGTTCCGGCCCGAGACCGAGTGCCTGCAAATAGAGCGAGTCTTGGAGAATGGCAATTCCGCAAGCGCCAAAGGCGACCATCAGATGGGTGGTCACACCGGCGATTTTATGGCGCATTTGCCGCTCGATGCCGATCAGGCCGACAAAGACGGCTGTCAGGGCCATACGTAAAATCATGTCCCAGATTCCGGGACCGGTTTCGAGGAAGTTTTCAAAAATCGAAAGCATCATAAGCGTTCACCTGGTTTCTTAAGAATGGAGAATAAGAAAGCGTTTACTATGTGAATATGTATTATAGCAGAAGCGAAACGCTATTTCAACCGTGATTTCCAGAAAAATCCATTCTTTGTTTCAATCAGAATTGGGATTGACGTGAACCATGCAATGCTTGACCGAGGGTACATTTGTTTCGACAAGGTCATGGATCCGGTGCGCAATACTATGAGCTTTTGCCAAGGAAAGATTCTTATCGACGGCGATTTCAATGTCGACATAGGTCTTCATGCCAAATCTGCGCGTCTTCAGATCATCGATTTTAATCACGTCCTGATCCTCAGATACGATTTGTTCGATCAACTTGACCACTTCCGGGCTGGCCGCCTCATCGACAACTTGGCTGAAACCACTCTTAATGATTCTAAAAGCGAGTCTAACGATAAAAGCGCAGATGACGAGCGCGGCGATCGGTTCAAGGTAGACGATCCCGAGCATCGATCCGCCGATGCCGATCAGGGCGCCGCTCGTGGCGAGCACATCCGAACGATTGTCGAGAGCGATCGCCTCAAGTGCTCCGGAACGGGCTTTCTTGGCGTTTTTCTTCGTTATATGATACATGGTCTCCTTAACGGCGATCGTCGCAACAGCCACAATCAAGGCTATCGGTTTTACTGCGGGAATATCGATGCCGCTAACGAAATAATCATAGAGTTTGGTGACGGAGAGCTTGCCGATCTCAAAGACGGTTATGATCAAGGCCATGCCGATAAAAACCGAGATCATCGAATCAAATTTCTCGTGTCCGTACGGATGTGACTTGTCCTCTTTTTTGCGTGAGAGTTTGCCAAAAATCAAGACTGCCAAATTGGTCAGGACATCGCTGATGGAGTTGACGGCATCAGTGATCATCGCCGTTGATTTGCCGACGATGCCGGCAAAGACTTTCAAAACTGCCAAAACCCCATTGGCGATCATTGTCCAAAGGGTCGTTTTGACAATAATCCCTTTCTCTTTCTCAAGATTCATAGGCGCTCCTAAAGTCAACGTGCGGGTTTCCCCGCACGTAGTAGTCTCTTCTGTTTTTAACTTGGAATGTAATCCGGAAATACTTGATCGAAATAGATGTTTTTGAGTTGAAGCAGTTGAGCGGCGATATCTTCGGTGTCAAGATCGGTATAATAAGCATTTGAATCGACAACAGCTCCACCAGCAAGTCTTTGGGCCATATTGGTGTTGATCGTGCCGATGACATAGACAGCGTCATAGATGTCCTGGAAAAACGTCGTGAGGGCGGTCTTGACTTTCTGAGGAATCAAAGGCATCGTGACACCCATTGCTTCCATGAGTTCATCGTCGGCGCCAAAGATCATTTCATAGTAACGATACTCGGCAAAGACTTTCAACTGATCAAGATTCAATCTTTCGGAAGTGTTAATCGTACCCAGGGAATATTCAGGATTTTCCTCATCATCATATGTCATGGAAAATGCGGCTGATGGCATGGCGAAGGCGGTGCCTTTGGTGACTTCGATCAGATGGCGGCCATAGACGGTCTCGATGTAGGTCTCGTAAAGCAATTTGGCTTCATCGATATTGGCTTCAAGTTGATATTCTTGATAGGCGGCGATCATGCCCTCCACAAACGGCTGTGCATAGACATCTTTGGAGTTGGCATAGGTCAACGATTCGCTCGAGGAAAGGTCTTCTTTCATTAGATAGAAGCCATAGTTTTTGAAGTCGCCCCAGGTTTCATCATTGCGTTTCGCCCTGTTATAGGCAGTAATCAGCGTTTGGAAGGTGTTGTC
>JAQVPE010000017.1 GCA_028702245.1 Candidatus Izemoplasmatales bacterium | reverse complement strand
CCGGGATCGATGCCCGGAGGTGCTCCGATGAAAGTCAAGTTGATCTTTGAAAGCGGCGATGGGGTCTTACTTGGCGGTCAAATCTATGGTGCTTTGAGTGGTGGCGAACTAATCAACGCCATCAGTGCTTTTGTCACCAAAAGAATGACGGCTGAGGAAATTGCCACATTCCAAGCGGGAACTCATCCTGCTCTGACTGCTTCACCGATTGCTTATCAGCTTGTCAATGCTGCGGAAAGCGCCGTTGTCAAAAACATGAACAGAAACAAATAACAACGTTAATAGAAGAGATGAATGTCGCCAAGGCGGCATTTTTCTTTTTCAATAATAATGTTTACCCACTTTATGGCATTATCATCTTGAAAAAGGTATAATCATCTTTGGATGATGGAGGAATTTGAATATGCAGAAGCGAATCATCGAGACTCAGCCATTGCTGAATGATAAGGGCATGCTTGCAAATCCAGGCTACGCGACTTACCCTGTGTTTGTTTATGACCGCAACCAGATCAAAGCCTCAGTTTGGCGTATCAAGGAATGGGATTACTACTGCGCCATAAACGACAATTACGGTTTTTCTTGTGTGATTGCCGACCTTGGCTATAGTGCCATGATCACTGCCACATTCTTGGATTTTCAAACTGGTGTGAGCTATAAAAAAACAAAACTGCTCTGGTTTGTGTTTGGGAAATTGCGCTTGCCCTCGTCATCTGCTGAAGGAAATGTGGCATATCATGGGAGCGGCTTTGATTTTGATTTTATTAGAAATGAAAATGAACGAATACTAGATATTCGGATTAAGAACTTCTATGAAGAGACAAACTTGGAGTGCAATTTGAAACTCCTGGATTTGAAAGATGATTCGCTGGTAATTGCAACTCCTTGGAAAGATAAACCGCTTGCTTTCTATTATAACCAAAAAATCAACTGTATTCCGACAGAAGGTGTTGTTAAATTTCGGGGAAAGGAATACAAATTTTCAGCAACAAAGGACTTCTCGGTACTCGATTGGGGCCGCGGCGTCTGGACCTACAAAAACACCTGGTTTTGGTGCAGCCTTTCCGGTGTCGTTGGCGGAAAACGGTTTGGCATGAACCTTGGTTATGGCTTTGGCGATACGACTGCCGCAACCGAAAACATGATCTTCTACGACGGCTTCGCTCACAAACTTGACCAAGTCGAATTCCATATCCAAGAACCCGATTTTTTGAAACCTTGGTTGTTTAACGACAATGAAGGTCGCCTCAAGATGGAAATGAAACCATTGCTTGATCGGCAGGACACAATGAATTTGGGAATCATCAAGAATCTGGGACACCAGGTCTTTGGCAAAATGTCGGGATATTTTATCCTAGACGACGGTCTCAAGATCGAATTCAAGGATGTAATCGGATTTGCCGAGAAAATAACGAATCACTATTAGGAGGCTAAAATGACTGACAAGGAGATTTATGAACTTTTGCTTAGTGAAGAAACGCTTGACAACATTGAGTTGACCGATGACGATGGCAAAATCTTTGAACTTGAACAGCTCGGAATCATTCCTTTGCACGGAGTGGTGTATGCAATCATGAATCTTGTAAAGATTGAGGGCGTTGAAGTCAAGGAAGAGGATCAAGGATTAGTGATGCTCGAACTTGACTACGATGAAGAAAGCGATGAGTACTTTGTTTCAACAATCGAAGATGACGATCTCTTCGATGAGGTATTGAGCGAGTTTGAAAAGTTGCCTGAATCAAAGAAGTAAGAGCGGGCTGTTTCTTTCTTTCACGTTTTGTGGTATCATATCAGTATCATCCCATTGAATTGATAAGGAGGATTTGGAGTTACGATGAATATTTATTATTGCAAGCACTGTAAAAGGATTTGTTATACCTATCCCGTTGACAGCACCTTGGTCTGTTGTGGAGACGAGATGACGTTGTTACAGCCAAAGATGAGTGAACAAGGCAACGAAAAACACCTTCCGGTCGTCGAAAGGATCGCCCCGAATCGCATTCAGGTCATGATTGGCAGCGTAACTCATCCCATGCTGCCGGAGCATTTCATCCAGTGGGTATTCATTGCTCAAGAGACTTCATACCAGATCAAGACCTTCCTTCCTGGAGAAGAACCCAAAGCAACATTTTACATCAATCCCAAAGAAGACATCAAAGTTTATGAGTTTTGCAACATCCATGGGCTATGGATGACAGAAGTCAGGAAATAGCGACAAATGATCAAGAAAATTGGATCCTCGGATTCAATTTTTTTACTCTTGTAGAAAAACTGTTCATTTTAGTGTAAAATACTATTCAAGGAGTGAGATCATGTCGATACTTGAAGCAATCAAATACTTGATTTTAGGGCTGGTGCAAGGTGTTACCGAAGTCTTGCCGATATCTTCTAGCGGACACGTTGAATTGATGAAAGAGATTATCGGAATCGATGCCAGCGAAGGACTACTTTTTCTTGTCTTGGTTAATACCGGATCGCTAGTAACGCTAATCTTCATTTTTCGGAAAAAGATCATCAATCTAATAAGGGATTTTGTGCTCTTCATTTTCAAAAAAGCAAGCCGGGAAAAAACTAGGCCAAACTTTGACTTTGGCTTAAAACTGATCATTGCCAGCATACCTGCCGCAATTGTGGGATTGTTTTTTCAGGATATCTTTGATAATATGCTTCTTGAATACGGCACTTTGATTTCCGGAGTTGGTCTTCTTTTTACGGGAACCGTCCTGATTTTCATCAACTATAATCGTTTCCGCAATGGATACACCGATCTTAATTTTATCGATTGCATCATGATGGGAATCGCGCAATCGGTCGCTCTTTTTCCGGGAATATCGCGATCAGGTATGACAACTGGGACCGGAATCAAACGCGGCGTCGGCGTGAAAACGGCGTTAGAGTTTTCGTTCATGATGTACATCCCGATATCAATCGGAGCTCTTTTGCTACAAGTTATCGAAGGGTTGAAGGATGGGTTTCAAGTGCCTTCCGTTTATCATTATAATTATTATGCTCTTGCTTTTGTGGGTGCTGTTTTTGCAACTTTTATCGCTTTCAAACTGGTGTTTCACATCTTTCAAAGAGGAAGACTCAATTACTTTGGGTTTTATTGCTTGGCGATCGGAGTGTTATCAATCGCCCTTTTCATTATCTAGGATTTGAGTTTTATGGTATTATAGGTTAAAATAGATAGGCTTCCAGTTATCGAGATTACAGGAGGGAATAACTGATGGATGAGATCAACAAAGAAGAACTAGTAGTTGAAGAGGGAATAACCTTACAAGACCTTCTTCGTATTGTCTGGAACAATATTATTTTGATTGGTTTGGTCACTTTATGGGTTACCGTTATCGGCATTGTTTATACATTTGTGATCGTATCGCCGAAATATACGGCCGAGACCGCTGTCATGGTTCAAGTAAATTGGTCGGAGTCCGGTACCAGCGAGCAATCTGCTATCAGCATTGCTAACGCCCTCATGACCACATACAAGGATTTTGTTGTATCCGAGTTGGTTCTTGACAGTGTAATTGAAGATGTGGATGCGATCGCTGGCGTCAACGCCAAACAACTCGAAAAAATGATCTCAATTTCAAGCACCACCGGCGCTTACATGATTTATGTATCGGTAGAGCACCCTTCTCCTGCGATCGCTCAGGAAATTGCTAACAAGATCGTTGAAAATTCGATCGCGATCGCGGACGACGAAGAACAAGGATTTTTGTTCCTGCAAAACAAACTGAAATTAGTGTACCCCGCCAAATTGCCGACAGTTCCCAGTTCTCCCAATAAAGTCTTAAATGTGATCATCAGCGCCTTGATCGGCGGAATTCTTTCCTTGGGGATTGTCTTTCTAAAAGAACTCTTCAACAACAAGTTCTTAACTAAAGAGGATCTTGAAAAACACTTGAACTTACGGGTTATCGCAACTGTGCCCGGAACGATCAAGGAAAGAAAGCTGGTGGAATAGATGGAATTCTTCGAATATCGCAACGTTGTTATCGAAACGCCCAATTCCGCCGAGGCGGAAGCCTACCGCAAGTTAGAACTTAATATCAAAATGATGTCAATCGATAAGGAAACGCAAATAATCCAGTGTACATCACCTACATCCGAGGATGGCAAGACAACAACCTCGATCAATTTGGCAGCCGTCTACGCCGAAAAAAAGAAAAAGGTCATTATTCTTGATTTTGATATGCGTCGCCCCAAGATCCATCGCGCTTTTCATAAACCCAACGATAAGGGATTCTATGATTACATCAATGAGGATGTATCGTGGCGCGAACTCGTTATTCATGATGAGAGCAATATTGATTTGCTATTGACAGGAAGACATATTTCGTTTCCGCATATCGTTCTTGAATCACATAAAACGAAAGATCTGATCAATGAACTGAGAACCGAGTATGATTATATCATTATTGACTCACCCCCCGTTTTGTCGGTAACAGATGCTATTATTATCAGTTCATTCTCAGATGGTGTCGTTTATGTCGTTGCCTATAAAAAAACCAAAAAAGAAGATGCTAAACAAGGCTTGATTCAACTGCAGAAAAATAATGCCCGCGTTCTCGGAAGTGTTTTTGCCAACGTGGATGTTCGCAAAAACAGAAGCGGTTATTACGGGTATTATTATTGATTTGACAAGTTATTTCGGAGATCTTGTATGATCGATATCCATTCTCATGCATTACCTTTTGTCGATGACGGAGCTTCGTCGATGGAGGAAGCCTTGAAAATGATTGAAAAAGAAAGCGCGTGCGGGGTGACAGATTTGTTTTTGACTCCGCATTATATGCGTTACCATAATTATTTGGCCACTCCCGAAAGAATCAGGGAGGTTTTTGGTGACTTGATCAGTGAAGTCCAGAAAAGAAGTATCGATATCAATCTTTACTTGGGAAATGAGATTTACTACACTATTGAAGTAGTCGATCTTCTTCGAAAAAACAAGATTTTGAGAATGGGAAAAACCAATATGGTTTTGGTGGAGTTTGCCGTTGACGATGATCAAGAGACTATCGCTGAAGCTGTGCATAATTTGGTTGCGATAAAATGCGTGCCCATTATTGCTCACGTCGAGCGATATAAGAAAATGCGTGATTATAAATGCTGCTTAATTCTTAAGCGCATGGGAGCTTTGATTCAAGTCAACGCGGCGACAATTCTCGGATATTACGGTAAGCCCCTTCAAAAGCGCGTTTTTGCTTTGATCAAGAAAAGAAACGTTGATTTTGTAGCTTCGGATATCCACGATGAGCATGGCGTTTGTTTGAAAGCGGCGAGGGATTTGGTCTTGCACAAGTTTGGCAGGCAAATAGCAGATAGTATATTTGACAACAGAATTATCCTTGGTTGATTTTAGTTATCTGCTAATCTTATTCTCGACATCACAAAAAAGACATAATAGATAGTTATACTTACTGTGAGAACTCAACGGATAGATATTATCACTTCTCCCCCTATGAATGATTTTTCCGAATATGAGTTTTCATCCGGCGCGGACTTAGGTCTGCGCCGCCCCTTGTTTGTTACGGCAAAAGCCGATTTAAATAGAATAATAAGGCTGGACTAAGTCTTTTATTTTTCCGGAAAGAGTGATGAAATTATGAAGAATATTTATGTTTTGGTTGCGGATGATGAATATCGGATACGCAAACTTCTCTCTGAATTTCTCGTTCGTGAGGGCTACAAAGTAATTGAGGCTGCCGACGGAGAAGAAACAATTGACATCTTGTTTAACGCCAAAACAAAAGTTGATTTGGTGATTCTTGATGTGATGATGCCCAAGTATGATGGCTGGTTTGTCCTTGAGAGAATTCGCGAGTTCTCGACAGTTCCCGTAGTGATGTTGACGGCAAGAAGCGATGAAGGAGACCAATTGAGAGGTTTCAAGCTAGGTGCTGACGATTACGTTACAAAACCATTCTCACCCAGCGTTCTTATGGCTCGAATCAATAAGATTCTAAAAAAGGATCGTAGTGATAACGACGATATTTTATTTGGCGCGATCAGAATGTCCTTGAAATCGAGAGAAGTATTCATTGAAGATGAAAAGATCGAACTGACACCGAAAGAATTCGAGTTGTTAAGGTATTTTATCGAAAACAAAGGTATTGCGCTTTCGCGTGATAAGATTTTGAATGCGGTTTGGAATTATGACTACTTTGGAGACCTGCGGACAGTCGATACCCACATCAAGCAATTGCGTTCAAAGCTTGGACATTATTCATATTACATATCCACGGTTAGGAGCATCGGGTATCGTTTAGATATTGAAAATGAAAACCTCGATTAGAAGCAAATTATTTCTGTTCGCATACGGTACGGTTTTGTTTCTCATTGTGGGAATCATCGTTTTGAACAATACCTTTTTGGAACGATATTACCTTCGAAGCAGACAACGCTCACTCGTCGAGGCGTTCACGGAAATCAAAGAGGTTGATGTTGCAGATTCGGAATTTCAAAGTGTAATATTTGAAATCGAAGAAGATCATAGCATCAATATCCACATTGTCCTGGAGAATATACCTCAGGATCCGGAAGCGCCACTGATCTATCAATGGATATATGGCGGTCAGCGACCTCATGATGATCATTTGTTTGAAGCAATTATCAACGAGTACAAGCTTCAAGAAGCTGGATTGTCCGAGAATCAGGTTGAACCAATTAGAATCGATGACCCTGATTATCGCGGATATATGATGCAAATCGAATCACCGCAGGATCAAAGTAGTTCTGATCAAGCTAGCACTTTCAGTTTCTGTGTTGCTACAACAGCCTTAGACCAAGCGACGTATTACTATATTTTGATGATCACGATCGCGTCTGTCAAAGAAAACATCGCCATATTTAACACCTTTACAATTATTGTCGGGTTTGTTTTTATGATTGTATCGGGTCTTGCGATGTATTTTATCAGTTATAACTTTACCAATCCAATTCTACAAATGACCAATATCGCTAAGAACATTGCTAATCTCGATTTTAAGGACAAAGTTGCTATAAAAGCCGACGATGAACTCGGTGACCTTGGTCTCAGTATCAACCAAATGAGCCAACAACTTGAGACATCGATCGAAGAACTGAAAGCTGCCAACGTGAAGCTATCAAAGGATTTGCAGCTCAAGGATAAAGTCGATGCGATGCGAAAGGAGTTTATCGCTAGCGCCTCTCATGAACTAAAGACCCCGCTTGCTCTTGTTATGGGATATTGTGAGGCATTGAAACTTCCCGGTCTCGACAAGGCAACAGCTGAAGACTATTTGTCAATTATTATGGATGAATCAAACCGAATGAACAAACTTGTGATGTCGATGCTTGAAATATCTCAACTTGAGAGTGGTATTATGAATATCCAAAATCGCCAATTTCACATTCGGGACTTAATTGAAGAAACAATAAAAATGTTTTCCATCATGTTCGATGAAAAGCAAATTGAGGTTTTGACAACGATTGAAGATGTCGAGGTCAATGTTGATTATGATCATATTCAGACGGTCTTGTCAAACTTTATCGCCAATGCGATCCATCACGTTGATGAACACAAAAAAATAAAAATCTCCGCAAACGTTGAAAGTGATAAATCCCTTAAAGTGGCCGTTTACAACTCCGGTATGCAGATTCCTGATGTCGAGAAAGAACGAATCTGGGAAAGCTTCTACAAGCTTGATAAAGCAAGAACAAGAAGCTATGGCGGGCAAGGACTCGGACTAAGTATCTCTAAGACAATATTGGAGAATTTGGGGTTGAAGTATGGAGTTATCAATCATATTGACGGAGTGGAGTTCTTTTTTTCCATCAGGGTCTGATTTGTTTTTTATAAGCCGGATTTGATTCGGCTTTTTTATTGGTTATTCGCAACTTTTTGATATTACATTGTTATCGCATATGCTTGTATTTATTTATGGCTTATGATAAAATCGTTTTATCATGATGAGATGATATGGGGGACAAGTATGAAAAGAGGAAAAGGGCTTTCGATTGGCGAGCACATCAAAAGCATCAGGATCTTTCAATTCATGTTTGTGGATGCCGTTGGTATTGCCATCACGTATTTGTTGGCAATCCTCGTTCTCAAATTCTCTGGTGTTACTGGATTTGATGTCAAAACCGCTCTGATAATTCTCCCGATTGTCATTGTCTTCAAAATTGTCGCTTTCTATTTCATGAACTTATATAAAATTATATTGGATAATGTCGGCTTGGATGAGGTAATCCAGATTTTTCTTGCGGTTCTCGCCACCAACGCCGTCGTTGCCATTGTTTTTTTGATTATTCCCAATCTTGAGTTTATCCCCGAACTACATTTTATTTATACAACCGTTTTTGAGGCCTTGATTCTTTCATTCCCCAGACTACTCAAACGGTTCTTAAATGTTATGTTCCTAAAAAAATATAAAATTGGTGGCAAAAGAACGTTGTTGGTCGGTGCTGGAGCCGGTGGCAAACTTGTTCTAAATGAAGTCAGATCCAATCCCCAATTGTTAAACGTTCCTGTTGCTTTCGTGGACGATGATCCGCTGAAAATCGGTAAACTGATGTCAGGATACAAGATCTATGGCCCAATCGAGGAAATACCCAAACTTATCGATTCTCTCGCAATCGAAGAAGTCATCATTGCGATTGCCAATATTGACTCGGCAAGGTTTCAGGAAATCATTAGGATCATTGCCCAGAAACCTGTTAAGATCAAAAGACTTCCAAAGTTCAAAGATTTGAAAAAGGATGTTCCAAAATCATTGCTCGAGGTCAATGTCGAGGACTTGTTGTCTAGGGATGTCATTGAACTCGATGACGAGGGAATTCGCCAATTTATAACCGGAAAACGGATTCTTGTGACTGGAGCCGGCGGCTCAATCGGCTCGGAACTGGTTCGACAAATAGTCGAGTTTGAACCAGCGGAATTATTGCTTCTTGATATCTATGAAAACAACGTTTATGATTTACAAATGGAACTGAAGTACAATATGTCTCTTCCCGAATCTAGAAAAGTGCCTTACCGAGTCATCATCGGGTCAGTGTACAATTATGAGCGAATGGAATCTGTGTTTTCAAGTTTCAAACCGCAACTGATCTTTCACGCAGCAGCCTACAAACACGTTCCTTTGATGGAAGATTCGGCTGTTGAGGCAGTTAGGACAAATATCATCGGAACCTATAATCTCTGTAAACTGGCAGATAAGTACAACGTAGCTAAGATGATACTCGTTTCGAGTGACAAAGCGGTTAGACCAACAAACGTCATGGGAGCTACCAAGCGCTTTGCGGAAATGATTATGCAGCATTTTGCCTCGGTCTCCGAAACCAAATACTGTGCCGTTAGATTTGGTAACGTTCTTGGTAGCAACGGTTCGGTCGTGCCCCTGTTCAAAAAGCAGATCGAACACGGTGGGCCCGTTACCGTCACCGACAGAAACATTATCCGTTACTTTATGACCATACCAGAAGCGGTCGGTCTCATTCTTCAAGCCGCGACCTTCGCTGATGGCGGCGAGATCTTCATTTTAGATATGGGCGAACCAGTCAGGATCATCGATCTAGCGGAAAAGATGATCATGTTGGCGGGCTATCGACCCTATATTGACATTGATATTCAGATTACCGGGCTCAGGCCAGGAGAAAAATTATTTGAGGAATTGTTGTTAGATGGCGATGGTAACAATATCAAAACCGCCAACAAGAAAATATTCATTGATTCTTTGAAAGGCGACAAGGAATTGGAAGCAGAAATCAAACTGATATCCGATACCTTTGAAAAACTTGAGAATCAAGAAATCAAAGAACTTGTTCAACAATTTGTCCCGACTTATCAGCCAAAGCAATAACTACCATTAAAGCATACATTGATGTTAATGGACCGTTTCGAACGAAATGTCCGCTAACATCTTTTTTTTGTGCCAAGACCATCATATTATGAATTTCAATAGGCTAGATATGCGGGTAGGCTTTATCTGTTATCATGTGTGTGTTACAATAATATCGGATATATGGTCTGTTCAAACAGAACCAAACGAAAATTGTTCCATAGGAGGTGACACGATGTTTTCATTAGCGGTTGGCAGCAAAATCAAACTGGAAATCAGGAAGCAAGGAATCAACGGCGAAGGTATCGGTTACTTCAACAAACTCGCTATCTTTGTTCCCGGAGCGATTCTAAAAGAAGTTGTGTTATGCGAAATCATCGAACTCAAAGAACGATATGCAATAGCTAAAATCGATGAAATCGAACGTGTCTCCACCAAAAGAAAAGAACCGCCATGCAAGTTTTATGAGCAGTGTGGCGGCTGCCAAATGCAACATATCGAGTACAAAGAACAACTCAAGATCAAACAAAGTATCTTGCACCAATCGCTGGCGCGTTATACCGATGTCGATCTAAGGCAGACTGATATTCATAGAACAATCGGGATGGATGATACATATCATTATCGTAACAAGGCGCAGATGCCATTCAAAGAAACCAATTTTGGCTTGGCGCTCGGTTTGTTTCGCCCGGACACCAACAACTTTGTCTATGTAGATGATTGTCTTGTTCAGGATGAGATGGTTAACAGAATCAACAGCGAGGCT
>JAQVPE010000212.1 GCA_028702245.1 Candidatus Izemoplasmatales bacterium | reverse complement strand
CACCGGTATTCCAACCGTAGAAGCTGACAATGTGGAAATCATCGTCCTAGTCAGAGCACCCGGATTTGTCGATTCATTCATCACACGTACGATTTCGGTTCTTCCTGCAAGAGAAGGTACGATCCTGTTCTCGGATCATCTGCTTGATGCGGGTAAAGTCGGCAACGCCTACAGCGCGGTTATCAGTGCAAGCGGAGCTGACGAAATCACCTTTAGTTCCAGCAACGTCCCGGCGGGTTTGGTACTCAATCCCAATGGAACTATCACGGGAACACCGACGGTAGCAGGAACATTCATGTTTGATGTGGTTGCATCAGCAGCCGATTTGGATAATGCTTACGCATCCGTCGCTATTACCATTCAAGAAGCGGATGTCGTGATTCCTCCGGTCATCGCCTTTGAAGACGCATTCCTTGTCCTTGGCAAGGTAGGCGATCTGTATAGCGCAGTTCTCAGTGCAAGCGGCGCGGACGACATCAGTTTCGCATCCAGCGATCTTCCAGCAGGTTTGGTCTTGGATCCGGATGGTACGATTTCCGGAACACCGACCGAAGCGGGAACATATATGTTCACGGTCACTGCATCAGCGACGGGGGCCACATCATCCGAAGCATCCATCGTGATCAGTATCCAGGATGAAGATGAAATCATCCTTCCAGTCATCTCATTCAACGATGTCAAGCTTGTGGATGGCCAAGTAGGCTCGGCTTACAACGCTTCATTAACCGCCAGCGGTGCATCTGGAATCACCTTTGCATCTGCGAATCTACCAGCAGGCTTGACTTTGAATGCCAATGGCACGATTTCGGGTACGCCAACTGAAGCCGGCGTGTACATGTTCACAGTGACGGCATCGGCTGACGGAGCACAATCCACTGAGGCGTCGATCATTATCAGCGTTCAAGAAGAAGCGGTCGTTGTCCTTCCTGAGATCACGTTCAACAATGTGATGCTCGTCGCAGGCCAAGTCGGATCTGCTTACAACGCTTCCTTAACCGCTAGTGGAGCATCTGGAATCACCTTTGCAGCAACGAATCTACCAGCAGGCTTGACCTTGAATGCCAATGGAACGATTTCCGGCACGCCGACGGCATCAGGAACATTCATGTTCACTGTGACGGCTTCCGCCACCGGTGCACAATCTTCCGAAGCATCTGTCGTGATTCGCGTAGAAGCGGCAGCAGAAGTCGAATTGCCACAAATCACCTTCAGCAACGTATTGCTTACGGCAGGAAAAGTCGGCGATGCATACACGGCATCTTTGAGCGCTTCCGGCGCAACGGGTATCACGTTCGCAGCGACCGGTTTACCAGCGGGCTTGACCTTGAGTGCCGATGGAACGTTATCCGGCACACCGACTGAAGCGGGCACCTATTTGATCACCGTGACCGCATCGGCTACCGGAGCGCAATCCGCTGAAGCCGCGATCGTAGTCCATGTGGCTGCGGAAGTCGCAACCACAGGATGTAGTTCCGCACTCAGCATTTCAACGATCGTGATGTCCTTGCTCACAGCCATGGCAGCGGGAGTATTCATCTTGATCAGAAAGCGTCACTAATTGGCTAAATTGTTCTTTACACACATGGTATAACTTGTTATAATTCGTTTGGAACGCTATAGGCAGGCAAAACTGTCTATAGCGTTTCCGACGCTTTGTGTAGATGGATTTTTACGTTACATGTACGATTATGGAGGTTACATATGTTAAAAAAGCTTCTCGTTCTATTGACACTCGTTGTATCGACCGCAATTGCGATCGGTTGTAATAACACCACAACGAATCCCTCAACAAACCCTGTGACCACAGGGCAAACCATTGTTTCAACGACACCTGCACCAACCACAACTGGAGCACCGACGACTCTATCGCCCTCTACGATCGCGCCTACCACCCAAACGTCACCGACTGTGAGCCCCACGAACACCACAGCTCCTTTACCCACGACAATTTTGCCGACAACTTCCTTTACCGGCACGACGACATCAGGAGAACTCGTGAGTCTCAGTTATCAAGGAGGCAGTTTGTCGAGTGGCATGATTGGCACGGCCTATTCCGCAAGTATTGGCACGGCGACTGGTTCAAGCAATATCACTTACACTTTGAAATCGGGAAGTGATCTTCCCAATGGATTAAGTTTATCGGGGCACACGATTTCAGGCACGCCCACTTCCGTGGGATCAAAAACATTTGTGATTGTGGCGAATGCGGTGAATGCGATTGCGCCCGTTGAAGCGACGTTTACCATTCAAATTGAAGATATCCTGGGAGAGAAAACCTATATCTTCGAGGCTGAATACATTGATTTTACCGATCAAAGAGGTTCAGGATGGTCCAATACCCAGACGGAATGGGGAATGGTGATGGGTGACGGCGAATCCACAGCCACAAGCAACGGAATGTATGTCGCATACTTCACGCCACCTTATGCATCCTTGAGATTCCCCTTCACTTCCACGCAAGCAGGAACCGGAAGATTGGTTTTTTCCATGGTTTCAGAATACGTGAAGACTTTTGGCACCATGCAAGGAATGTTATTGAATCCTTCAATCATGACTTTGACCATCAACGGTGTCGGTATCAACTATGAAATCATGATTCTTGGGGAAAACCAACCGACGATCGCATTCAGCGAGTATGTGTTCTTGACTGAGTTTGCGATTAATGAAGGCGATAACCTGATT
>JAQVPE010000211.1 GCA_028702245.1 Candidatus Izemoplasmatales bacterium | reverse complement strand
GCCTTAAAATCGAAAACTACATTGGAGGGGACTATGGAATTTACAGTTGACAAGAAAACTCTCGAAAATGCGATGACGAACATTGTATCCGTTGCGCCGGCAAAGGCGATTAAGCCGATCCTATCAAGCGTGCTGATCGAATGCAGTGATGCCGTATACCTGTACGCAACGGATATGGAAACATCGATACGGATCAAACTCGAAGGGGCGAGCGCGCAATCGCCGGGCAAGACCGCCGTGGACGCCAAGACGCTCTTTGAGATCGCCAAAAACGCGCCGAGCGCTCAGCTGAACATCAAGCAAGAAAACGAAGCGACGCTTGACGTGTACAGCAACGGCGGAGTCGCAAACATCCCAATGCTCGACCCAGAAGACTTCCCAGCGCTGATATTCGATTCAACGGCTGAACCGATCGAACTCATCCCGACACTCTCAAGCGAGATTGACCGCGTTATCTATGCGATAGCCGCCGATCCAATGATGCGCGCGTT
Source organism: Candidatus Izemoplasmatales bacterium (assembly GCA_028702245.1). Classification (GTDB taxonomy): domain Bacteria; phylum Bacillota_I; class Bacilli_A; order Izemoplasmatales; family Hujiaoplasmataceae; genus JAAYZB01. The sequence goes on along the minus strand of JAQVPE010000211.1, from coordinate 2,200 downwards.
GAACGGGCTACACTTCGAAAGCGTTGGCGGCCATCTCCGGTTCGTCACGGCGGACGGGTTCAGGCTTGCGACAATCGACACCGCGCAACCAATCCCGGACATCGAGGCGTTCACGATACCACTTGGCGGGGCGAAAATATTCCTCTCATTCCTGAAGCGCTATCCGGCGCTCGTGAGGTTATACAATAATATCACCTCGTTCGGGATAGAATCTCCGGACACCAAGGTTATCATCCGCAAGCTCGATCTCCAATATCCAGATTATCGGCGCGTGATTGGCGCAATGCACAAAACAACCGTAACCGTAGACCGTGACGCGCTGATAAAGACTGTCAAGTTCGCCCGCGTGGTTACCGCTGAGGCAAAGGAAAGCGTGTTGATGAGTGTAGCAAACAAAGAACTCGTGTTCACCGCGCGTTCTACCGGCAAAGGCGCAATGAACGTATCCGTCCCGTGCGCGTTTGAAGGGCCGGCGTTGAAAATCGCATATAACCCAGACTACTTCCTGGAATCCGCGCAACACGTTAAAGGTGGCGACCTGACGATACAGCTTGGCACGCCCGCGGATATTATGCGATTGGAAGATGGCAACGCCTCGCATTACATAATGCCGATCCGATCCACGGAGGTGTGAGATGGCGAAGATACTATGCGTTCCGGCAATCAGCGACATCGATGACGTGGTGGGATACGTAAACGCCCGCGGGGTATACCTCGAACGGAGCATTGTCGAGACGAACTACGCGTACCGGCAACTGATACCATATACGGTGCTGTTCGACCGTGCGAGAGGCGACAACGGCAAGATACTTGCTTACAAACGGCAGAAGACGAGCAGCGAAGGCCGGTTGCACGATCAACTCACCATCGGGATCGGCGGGCACGTAGAAGAGAACGACGGATACGGCTGGCCTGCGGTAGACAACGCGAGACGGCGCGAGATGTTCGAAGAGATTGGCGTAACACCGGTACATCTCCAATACCGAATCAGTATTATGCTGCACGAAACCGCTGTTGATCGCGTTCATCTTGGCGTGGCGTCGTTTTGCACGAAGTGGGCAGGCGAACTCAAACCATCGGACGAGATACCGGAGTGGCGTTGGCACACGATCGAGGAGCTCGATAAGATGCCGCTCGAATCGTGGTCGCGGTACATATTGGATACGATGCTGGGGAGGGTATAAAATGAGCGAACGAAACATTGTGAAGGTGATCAACCGCTACGGATCCGACGGATCGATCGCGTTGGCGGCCAGAATCAGTTATGGAGCAAAGCACGTCGAGAGCGAACGCGTCGGGCCGATCATAAACGGGTTGATCGCAAACAAAGAAGGTACGCCGTTCGAGTTTGCAAGCATGTGGTTCTATATCCGTTGCTCGCGGCTCTGTCACTCGCAATTCTTACAATACCGGCACGCGTCGCGGATCACCCGTTCCACGCGGCGTGTGGATCCAATCGAGAGTGAGAGCGCCGACCTCGACAAACTTCCGGCGGGCTACGAACAAACGCATATTGATTATGCGCTACGGGATTACGCGTTCCAAACCGACGAGCTAAAGATTCCCCGCGAGATTGCGCGGCGAATCCTGCCGATGAGCATCCTTACCGAGTTCTACTGGCTTGTGAATCTCCGGGAACTGATGCACTTCTTGGATGAGCGATTAAGCAATCGTGCGGAGCAAGAAATACGGGACATCGCCAAGCGGATGGAGTTGGAATTCGCCGGCGCGTTCCCGATAACCTATATGGCCTGGAGGGGTTCAAATGCTTAGCGCTATGGATGAACAGGAATTTCGAAACGTGTTTGCAAACTATCAAACGTTGGAACTTGACCTCTTTAACACAAAAAGAGACCTCGAAGCGATTATGCGGATCGCGTTGAGGCTCAAGTTCTGCAAATCACACGCAATACAAAGCGATATAGCAAGTATATCAGAACTCGAAAAAGTTGTAGCACGCATATCCGAACTTGAAGCGATGATCGGCAAACGGAAGGCCGATCTTATCGCAGAGTCCAATGCGCGATATCACTCTCAAAAATAGCCGCGTATCCAATGCGGACGTTGTGCGGATGCTGCAGAGTTACAAGGCAAACGTGCAACGTTATCTCGGCTGCCGCGTGCATCTGGCCTTGTTGCCTTCCGGTGAGATTGACTGGTATCTGAGCGGGCATCCAAACGAGCTCGCGTGCCTGAACGA
>JAQVPE010000210.1 GCA_028702245.1 Candidatus Izemoplasmatales bacterium | reverse complement strand
CTTGCCACCAAGGGAGCCATCGAGCAGAAGCTTTAAGGGGCCGATCCGCCAGGAGCCAAACTTATGGCTGAAAAAGCCTTTATTGATAAACCTTTCAAAAGCCACATAACTTCGAAAACGGACTTGCTCGATGATCCTGATCTTTAACAAGCCTTCACGATAAAGGTCATCGATGATTCTGATCAGTTCTTCTTCTTTCACATCAAAAGTGAGAAAATCGTCGCTAAAGACTTTGGTAACGCCGAGGCTCAGGAGCTCATTTTGGGCGTTTAGGAAGTAGCGTCTGATATCGGCTTCACTTGGTTGAGAAAACAGATCGTATAGAAGCGAGAGGGCGTTCTCGGTGAAGATGCCCTGTTCGATATCGATCGTGCCTCCTGAAATCTTTTCATTCACACTTCCGCCAAGCAACTCGATCGTCTTAGAATTGGCAATAGCCACATGGCCGCAGACTCTGATCGCCACCACCGGGATAGCTTCTGAAACACAATCAAGATCAGTTCTTGAAGGCATTTTTCGGCCTTCGATCTGCTCGTGGTTCCAGCCTCTGGCGATGATCTGCTTTTGATTAAGACCTTCCCTTAAAAGCTCGATCATATCCGGGATCGTTCTGACACCTCTGAGACTGATTGTTTCTTTTGCTTGTCCCAAAGACAAGAGATGGAGATGCGAGTCAAAGAAACCAGGGAGGATCTTACCAGACTTTTTCATAAATGATTTCTCCGTCTTCGATTCTTCCGGTCGAGTTGAAACCAAGACTTTCATAAAGAGCCTTGGCGACATCGTTATTTGGTTCAAAACTGATGTAGATCAAATTCTTCGTTGAAAGAAGATACAAAAGGTCTAGTCCCAACTCCATCGCCCTTCTCGCATAGCCAAGCCCCTGGAATTTGTGATCGATCATCAAACGGTTCACCCAATAGATCCCCGTCTCGTCATCAAGCGTCAGCATAATAAACCCGACAATGTTGCCTCCCGCATAGATCGCCCTTGGCAGTCTGCCGGGCTCATACGCCGCTTGAACCAACGAAACGGCGTTGGTCGCGACGAAGTGTTTTTGGTCTTCTCTGACGGATAATTTGATGACCTCGAAATAGTTGTCGGCGGTGACTTCTTTGAGGGTCACTTGTTCGATTCTGGCTTTTTGCCAATCTTCTTTAGCAAGCGTCATCACCAGATGAATGCTATCTTGATACTTGCTTTTCGCGACCTCCTGGAAACCAAGCCCCAAATAGAGGTTGATCGCAGCCTGATTTTCCGAATGCGGATCGACCGTAGCCGTCTTTGCGGGCGTGTTTTTGAAGAGCATGTCGATCGCAAAGGCTAGAGCTTCTTTGGCGAGACCTTTGCCCCGCGCTTCTTTTTTGAGTTTGATATCGAGAATGGCCGGTTCTTTGTCGCTAATATAACTGTAAAAGGTCTCGCCGATGAAGCCAAGTTCGTCTTCTAACAGCGAGTAATGTTTGGTATATTCCTTTTTATTAAGGGATTCAAGCCATGATTTCATCTTATCCATGGTCACTTTGAGTCCCTCCGGAAAACCGACATAGCGCATGACTTCGCCGTCATTCCAAAGTTCCATGAGATCTTGGAGATTATCTGCTTCTGTTTCTTTACACTGAAGGTACATGATCCTCACCTCAATAATATGATATCATATCCAAAAAGCAAGTGAGACAAGAAATGAAAATGCGCCCAAAGTTGATGGGCGCATTCTTGATAAATTGAGTGTCAGTGATTCTTGTCCAAAATCGCTTTTTTGATGTCGAGAGAAGGATGGTTCTCATACTTGATGACTTCGCCTTCCCAGGTCCGCATCAGGAAATGGTCTTTGCCTCTGGAAATCACGTATTCCGGCAAAATCGGGGTTTTGCCTTTGCCTTTTGGAGCATTGACAATATAGGCCGGGATCGCCAGCCCGGAAGTGTAGCCTCTCAAGTACTCCATGATCTCGATGCCATCATCGATCGAGGTGTTGAAATGGGTCGTGCCCTTGACGGTTTTCGCATGGAAAAGATAGTAGGGACGGACACGGACTTTCAACAATTCATGGTTCAGACACCGCATCACGTATTTGTCGTTGTTGATGCCGTTGAGAAGCACGGCCTGGTTCCCAAGGGGGATCCCGGCATTTGCGAGTCTTTCACAAGCAAGCTTGGCTTCCTCGGTCACTTCCTGGGGATGATTGAAGTGGGTGTTGATGAAGATCGGGTGATACTTCTTGAGCATCGCACAGAGTTTGTCGGTGATCCGTTGTGGCATCGTCACGAGCGTTCTCGATCCGAGGCGGATCACTTCGACATGTTTGATCTTTCTCAGTTCAGAGACCATCCATTCGAGCGTTTGGTTGCTCATCGTGAAGGGATCGCCGCCAGTGATCAGGACATCCCTGATCTCGGGATTGTCCCTGATGTAGTCGATTGATTCCTGGATCTCTTTCTTAGGCGTCTGATAATCGTTTTCGCCGATGTTGCGCCGTCTTTGGCAATGCCTGCAGTACATCGCGCACTCATTGGTCACGTTCATGATCAGACGATCCGGATACCGCCTGGTGATGCACCCGGCGGGATTGGTATATTCCTCTGCCATCGGATCAAGATCGTGCACACGATCGCTGAGTTCAAGCCCAGAAGGCACCGCCATCAGTTTGACTGGGTCGAGTTCGTCTTCGGGATCGATCAAACTGAGATAGTAAGG
>JAQVPE010000209.1 GCA_028702245.1 Candidatus Izemoplasmatales bacterium | reverse complement strand
ATTGTCTGGGCTTCACACATCTTCGTGGGCTCAAGAAAAACCATGATCGCAATTTGATTGTGTTCGCCGCCGCCAACCTCAAAAAGTTGGCCCTCTTCGTCGCGGAAACAAACAAAGAATTCAAGCGCATATCTGCTTGTATTTCCTGTTTTTTCAACCGCTTTCGTCTAAAAAAACAAAAAGCCCCTCAGTTTCTCTACTGAAGGACTAGTTTGTCTACAGTCTGAAACGGCTATATTTAGCCGTTTTTTTCTTTATGATAATCTTGCTATAATCATCGTGTGTTGTCATAACCAAGTTTGTGTTACTTTTGAGGTTGTCACAACCAAGTTTGCTATGTGATTAGCATGGAGTTTGCTTTTTTAATCTTTGAGACATCCAATTGGTACAACATACACACCATCAGCTCTCCTGTATGCGGTTGTTCCACCGTAAAGAATCATCAAAAATGACGGTTCTTTCATATGTTCTGTATCAACTTTTTCCTTTAGTTTAATCAAGTTAGTTGCTGCACTATCAAGTTGATTACCACCAACCTTAACTTCTATTGCAGCCCATCTGCTGTCTCTTAATTTTAAAATGCAATCAATTTCTAAATCGTTTTTATCGCGATAATGGAATACTGTTCCGCCTAACTTGTCCATATACACTCTTAAGTCTCTTGTCACCAAAGACTCGAAGAAAAAACCAAATGTTTCCATATCTTCACCCAAATCATCAGGTGTTGCCCCTAATGAAAGTGCAGCTATAGATGGATCAACAAACTGTTTTTTCTGGCTCATTCTAATTCTAGTTGCACTTCTAAGTTTTGGCGTCCAAGCATCAACGTTTTCAATGATAAATAGTTTTTCAAAAGCGTTTTGGTACGAAGCAAACGTTGTTTTATCTACCCCTTCACCGATATTCTCTAAATCCCGAATCATGGTTTGATAATCCGTCAATGTAGAAATATTCCTTGCATATGCTCTCAAAATTGCTTTTGCACGACTTGGATTCCGTTTGATTCCATCGACATTAGTGATATCTGTATTGATTATACTTTGATAATAATCATCTACATATTGTAACGCTTTTCCTGTTGATAGTCCATATAAGCCCGGCCATCCTCCCCTGCATACCAAATTCACCTGATCAAGTATTGTTAATTTTGAAGTTCCTCTCACATGATACTTTGGGTCATTAAATAATTTGTCAATTGAAACCTCTCCGGAGGATTCCTTGGATTCGAATAATGACATTGGCCTCATAATAATTTTAGCAATTCTTCCTGCGCCAGAATGTCGATTTTCATCCTCAAGTGGTTTTGTTGAGCCGGTAAGTAGGTACTGACCTGCGATGCCCTGATGTTCATCAATGTCTAATCTAATATAATCCCACAATTCGGGAATCTTTTGCCACTCATCAAATAATATGGGCTTTATGCCATATAATAAGTCTGTTTTTCCCGTTGATGCAAAAACTTGATATCTTGTAAAAACAGTAGGATCTTGTAACTTTACTATCGTTTTAGCATATCTTGCTGCGGTTGTTGACTTCCCACACCATTTTGGCCCTTCTATTTGGATTGCTCCTATGTATGAAATTTTCTCTTCAATATTCTTTTCAATTAATCTTGGTAAATACATTTCATCACCACCTTTACTTCAATTATACTATGATTCGCCATATTGTCAATATACAATTCGCCATATTGTCATTATTTCATTCGCTATATTGTCATTATTTCATTCGCTATATTGTCACTATTTCATTCGCCATAATGTCAATAATGCATTATAATGGTGTCGCCAAAAAGAAAACACCCGGTAAACAGGTGTAGGTCAGCTTATGTGTTGTCATAACCAAGTTTGTGCCACTTTTTAGGTTGTCACAACCAAGTTTGCTATGTTGTCAGTATGAAGTTTATTTTTCCAAAAGAGTAATTATATATTCTCAATACGTAAAGGTAATTAATCTAAGAAGCAAATCAGCTCTTAACCATTCCATAACTTAGTATTTCGGTTTTAGGTAACTTTTCTTGATAAATCAATTTAAATCCGAAATGTTCGTAAATATTAACATTGTTTTTGTTTTGCGTTTCTAGGAATGCAATCTCATTGTTCAATGAAAGATCTAATAACTTAGGTTTAATCAATATACTTGAAAACCCTTGGCCTTGAAATGAAGGGTCTATAACTAGGATATCTAAACAACAATAACTTTTTTTCAAATAGAGTTTATGTAAACGAGTAATCCATTTTTGATATTTTACCATCTTTATCACCGGGTTAATTCCTATTGACAATATCAAAATAACACCTCTTAATAAATCAAAAAAACTAAATTGGAATTTGTTTTTTTTTGATCCCTTCCATATTACTAATCCTTCTAATGAATTGGAAGTAGCATACAAATTATTAAAATCCATTTTCAGTTTAAATCTATATAATCTTGTCAGTTTTACATATCTTGAATCTTCGTTTGGGAAAAACCAGATGTGTAATGGATCCTTAAACATTGCTTTTGCAAAAATTGGTGATGCTTTTTCTAAATCTTCTATTTTTACTTTTATCAAAAAAATCACCTCTTATCACTTAAAGCTGTTCATAAATAATAGTTTATTATATCATATCGCTGAATAAAATACTTAAGAAAACATCTACTATGTAAGATGAAAATCGTTCAAGATTCTATGTTTCATATTGTCCGTTTTGCGATATCAAAATGTCATTAT
>JAQVPE010000016.1 GCA_028702245.1 Candidatus Izemoplasmatales bacterium | reverse complement strand
CAGAGTGTAACTCCAAACAAAATTCCCGGCGTTCCTTCGACAAAGAAAAATACCGGTGTTATAAGTGCCGATATCGCTATAGCGATAATCAAAGAAACAATGCCCTTTTTGTCGTACAATTGGCCAAAGAGCAAAGCGCTGACGGCATCGATGCCCATCGCCAGCGCATAAAGTAGCGGCACAAAGACAACATCAATCTCCGTGTAATCACTGATATGATAAGCAAGAACGGGATAGTCAATAAAGCCTAGAGCGATCAAGGCAATCGCGATCATATAAAACGCAAAAGCTTTATTTCCCTTTAAGCCATGAATATCCTTTTTCGATTCGAACTCATCTGGATGCGGATATTTCAATCTCGCGGTAAAAAGAATTACCAGTGTCAAGATGGCAAAAATCCCTAATAAGCCGAATGCCATTTGGTATCCCCGCAATTCGACTTGGTTAAAACTCAAAACCACAAATACGAAGATTGGTCCTAAGAATGCTCCAAACTGATCCATTGCTTCTTGGATTGCAAAGGACTTACCGGCTCCCAAATGTGGGGCTGTAAATGATGTCAAAGCGCTTTTTGCGGGGGCTCTGATTCCTTTGCCCACACGTTCTAATAAAATTAGTATGATGGCGACTTCCCAGATTGATGCGTCAACAAACATTAGCAGCGGAATAACCAAAAGATTGAGCGCATATCCGATAAACATCATCGCCCAGTATTTCTTGGTCTTATCGGCAATTACTCCGGTAACGAGCCGCAAGGCTTGACCGATGAATTCTCCGAGTCCAGAGGTAAAAGAAATAACAAGCGCTGAAACTCCGATAAGGCCTAGATATGGCCCGTAAATGCTCCGCGCGCCTTCATGCGTAAAATCCGACAGCAGACTGATCAATCCCAAGAGCATCAAAAAAAGAATGGCGGCTTTTTTGGTCTTTTCCTGATTCACGATGTTACTCTCCTTGAGTGATTAATGCTTCTCAAATATCGAGGTCGTTATAAATTTCTAACACTTATATAGTACATACTTCGCCAGTTATGCTATCAAAACACCTTGATTTGTTACACGATGCAAACCCATAAGTCACTCTGGAAATTCAGATACTATCGCATTTTCATCCAATTGATAAAATGTTTGTTTTGGACCAGTATCATTCATTAATATTTTGCCCTTTAACTTTAACAACACATTGGTTACATATAAGTCGCCGACACAACCGCCGAAATGGACCGCAAAAATAATGATGAATGCTAGGTATAGATAATTGGCTGGCATCAATATCAATGTGGGAATCAAGATAACTGAGTATAGAACAAACGGCGCAAGCACTGAAACAAGTGAAACCTTTTTACTAACATAGATGTTAGGGACGCCACAAAACGCAACAAACAGCGTCAAGCCAAATGTCAATTTTTGTTTAGTGTATATTTTGTAGATAAGCCCATGCGTCAGTTCGTGCAGAATGATATAAGCGATCATTCCTATCGAAACAATCAGAACGAACGGAATATACATGTCTCTATTTGACATATCAACCGGTTTCAAAACAAGAAAAGGCAAAGCCGCAATCACCATCATGATGATCGCTACCAAATTAAACCAGATAATTGTTTTTTTGTCTTTTGCATCAATTGTTTTTATTGCTTTGTATCCCTCTGGGAGTTCGTGATAATAATTTTCCATATGCACCATCCAAAAAAGTATTTTGTTTTTATGTTATTATATCACGTAACTCAAGACCAATATCGACCATTTTGGGATTTTCCAATTGATTGTGATCAAGGTGTCTGGGATGTGTAAAACGTGAAAAGAGATAACTTCGGATAACTGCAATAATTTTAGTTAGCAATACCGCTCGGATCAAAACACAAAGCACTTACAGTGCATTTTAATCGTTTTTATGCGCCGTAATTCAACATATATAAACAAAAAGACTCATTGGGGAGTCTAAAAGAGTCATTTTTGTGCTGTATGACCTATTTTAATACAACGAGAGTATATAATCTCTAATCCTTTTCAACCATATCTCTTATTGTAATCATAAAACATCTATGTTACAGTGCATTTTTATATTTTTATGAACTGTATTTCATTCATGTTTTTCTATATTTCGCGTTTTTGAAGTTACCAATCTTTTGAATAGCACCTTCCTTTTGAAGCTCAATGAGTACTTTTTTTATGGTATCAACAGCAATGTCTGGCCATAGTTCCATTAAATCTTTGCGACTTAAGGGTACCAAACTCTTTTCAATGGTTATTTTTATACGTTCTTTCTTATTTGTAACCTTTGATGAAAGAATACTTACTCGTTTGTCTAGTTCATTATAACAACGAATTAAAGTAACAAGAAAATGATTGATGAATGGATAATAGTCGTTTGTACTGTTACCCCAGTTATCTGAAGATAGTTTTAGCGACTGATAATACTCTTTTTTGTTTAGGTTAATTTGGTTTTCAAATGAGATGTATTTTCCAATACTGAAACCATTTTTATAGAGTAATAATAAGCTGAGCAGTCTACTCATTCTACCATTTCCGTCTGAAAACGGGTGGATAGATAAAAAATCTAAAATTACACATGGAATGAGCAATAGTTGATTGATACTAGAATCATCTCTAGCATCCATATATGCTAATATCATTTGTTCCATTGCGGCTTGTGTCTCTTTGGCTGGTGTGGGTCTAAAACGAACACTTCTCGTACCATTTTTAGAAGTCTCAAAAATAACATTATCAGAGGTTTTATACTTTCCGGCATAAGAAGGCTGTTTATAAGATAATAACAATTGATGAAAAGCAAGAATCTGTTCTTCCGATAAAGAATATTCATTGTGATTATTATGTATGAGATCAATGACGTCTTTATATCCTAAAATTTCATTCTCATTATGATTTATCGGTGACACCGTTCCATTCAATAGACCTTTAATGCGTTCATCGGTTGTTACGATACCTTCAATCGCATTGGACGAGATGATAGATTGAACAATGGCTATCTTTGTTAACTCTTCAAAAAGTCTTGGATATGTATCTATCAGTGTTCTTCTATCTATCGTCAGTTTTTCTACTGTGGTTAGGAGATTTACGGTATGTGCTGGAATCGGTTTATTTTTTAGAAATGAATAATCAAAGTTTTTCATAGGACACACTCCATTTACAGTGCATATTTTACCATTTTATGCACTGTATTTCAATATATTTAAACAAAAAGACTCACATTGGAGTCTTTCAAGTCAATCTTGGTGCGGGTGACAGGACTTGAACCTGCACTCACTAGGAACTAGATCCTAAGTCTAGCGCGTCTGCCAATTTCGCCACACCCGCACAATAAAAAACAATTGGTGACCCGCGGGCGATTCGAACGCCCGACCCTTTGATTAAAAGTCAAATGCTCTACCTGCTGAGCTAGCGGGTCAAAAAAATGGCTGGGCTAGGTAGATTTGAACTACCGATCTCGGAGTCAAAGTCCGATGCCTTAACCGCTTGGCCATAGCCCAGTAAATTAGATGGGGCGATTGATGGGAATCGAACCCACGAATGTCGGAGCCACAATCCGATGCGTTAACCACTTCGCCACAATCGCCGTTACGCTTTTTCGCAACCTTTAGTGTACTAAATACCCCCATAAAAGTCAAGCAATATTTCGCTTATCCGAAACTAAAAAGAAAACGGCTCCCGTACTGTCTTGGTGGGAGCCGCAAGAGTGTTTAAATGCCCGCGATCGCAATTCCGAATCCGCGATCGCCAAGATGAACGAAAAAGACCGGGCTAACGAAATTGGTCATGTGAATATGGACGTTCTTATGGGCGGCCTCTACTTCGGCTTTGATCTTCTTTGCCCATTCCTCTTGGTTGAGATCGATGATATCAAGATAAACGGTTTCGTATTTTGAGGAGTAATCTGCGATGATAGTCATGAAGAAATCATAACAGGCATTGTTGGTCCGTTCTTTCTTGATAAGATGAAGCTTTCCGTCGATCATTTTGATTATCGGCTTGATTCTAAGTACGGTTCCGAGTAAAGCTTGAATCCGGCTCAGGCGGCCGCCACGGAATAAATGCATCAAATTTGATAAGGTAAAAAGCAGGTCGGTATTCTTGAAGATTCGATAATAGAGATCTACAATTTCTATGAATCCTTGATTGGCTGCGATTGCATCCGCAATGACATTCACGCTGTTGGCTACCCCAAAAGAGGCGACTTGGGGCGCGTGAACACTCAGTTCCATCGGTTTGTCAAACATCGTTTTGGCTATCAAAGCCGACTGGAATGTTCCACTGATTTTTTCTGAAAGCGTCACAACCAAGACATTGGTGTACCCTTCGTCAAAAAACTGGTTATAGATTTCGAGAATTTCTCCGGGAGAGGGTTGGCTGGTAATCATCTTTTTCCCGGTTCGAAGATTTTCCTGCATTATTTCCGTTGTAAGTTCGTTTTCTTTGTATTGAACGCCGTCAACGGTCACATTCAATTGGGCAACCTTGATAAAACCGTAATCGAGCAAATTGGTTCTGGTAAGAGTCGTGCTGTCGATCATTAGACCGATTTTTTCCATAATTCAATACTCCTTATTTTCTGACTGATTGACACAACTACTATGTCACACATAATAGATTAGCAGATGCTTTGCGGTCTGTCAAGCAAGTGGCAACAATCCTCATCTAACAATCACAAAAGCAAAGAAAAGGCCCCATTCGATTGGGGCCTCTGAATCAGTAGTACTAATTGCTTGCTTTTTTGTGCTCTTCAATGATTTTGGGTATCAAATTGCCGGGTACTTCTTCATATCTAAGAAATTCACGGGTGAAGGTTCCTGACCCTTGGGTCATCGCCTTGAGGTCGATCGTGTATTTGGTGATTTCGGATTCGGGAACCTCAGCGACGATTTTCTGATAGCCGCTATCGGCGGGTTCCATGCCGAGAACACGGCCACGTCGTTTATTGACATCGCCAAGGACATCGCCCATATACTCATCTTTGACAGTGACAACGATTTTGTGGATCGGTTCAAGAATTGTCGGTTTTGCCGTTTTGCATGCTTCTTTGAAAGCGATCGAGGCCGCCATTTTGAAGGCAAGCTCGTTCGAGTCGACCGGATGGTATTTGCCATCAAACAGGATACCTTTGACGCCGATCACCGGGAACCCGGCAAGAACTCCGTGTTCTAGTGTTTCTTGCAGGCCTTTGTCGACAGCCGGGAAGTAGTTTCTCGGTACCGCTCCGCCAAATACTTCTTCAGCGAATTCGTACTCCTTGTCGGGAAGCGGCTCAAAGCGCATCACGACGACACCATAGTACCCCGATCCCCCCGATTGCTTGACGTATCTGCCTTCGGCAGTCGCTGTGGCTTTGATGGTTTCGCGATAGACTACTTGCTGATCCTCGGTTTCGAGGTCGACTTTGAACATGTTTTTCATCTTGTCGATGATATAGCCGAGGTGGATTATCCCCTGGCCGCCAATCAGCATCTGGCTCGTTTCTTTATTACGGACAATTTCGAAAGTGGAGTCTTCAAGGTGAAGTTTGCCAAGCGCGTTTGACAATTTATCTTCATCAGCCTTGTTTTTGGGTCTGATCGCAACATACATCGTCGGGCTCGGTGTTTCGGTCTTCGGATAGACCATTGGCGCTTTTTTGTCTGATAAGGTCGATCCCGTGACGACGCCGTCGGTTTTGGCGATGGCGCAGATATCGCCGGCATGGACTACGTCTGTCGAAATTTGGGTTTTGCCAAGCAGATAAAAAACCTGACCGGCCTTCTCAATTTCGCCATTGGCAGAAACAAAAACCTCTTGGTCCTTTTTCAGTTGACCAGAACGGACATTAAGCAAGTTGATCGTACCAACGAATGGGTCAATGATCGTCTTAAATACATATGCTGAAAAGGGTTCAAAGTCTGCGGTTTTGCGAGTGACTTCTTCTTCGCTTTCGGGTTTAAAGCCTTTATTTGGGCCTAGTTCGCTTACTGCAGGAAAATACTGATTGATCATGTGCAGCAATGTCAGAGGTCCGACGTTTTTGAGTGAAGCGCCGACAACGATCGGAACCGCCTCCCCCGAGGTCACGGCCAGTTTTAAACCGTGTTTGATTTCATCGATCGTTAGTTCTTCGCCGCCGAAATATTTTTCGAGCAGCTCTTCGTCCGCGCCGGCAACGGTTTCAACCAATTCCTGACGCAAAGATTGAACTCGATCCATCTTGTCGGGGAATATTTCGCCGTCTGTGCAAGTATTTCCGTCATAGATTCTCGCTTTCAAATCGATGATGTCCGCAAAACCGGCGAATTCGTCACTCTTGCCAATCGGCACACAAAACGGAAGCGCTTCTTTGCCAAGCCGTTCTTTGATTGCTTCGAGAACCGAATCGAACTTGACGTTTTCCTTGTCCATCTTGTTAACATAGATTATTGCCGGCAGGTTATGCTTCTTGATTTCCTTCCACATTTTCTCGGCGCCGATTTCAACGCCCTTGGTTGCGTCAAGAACCAAAATCGCTCCCGAAGCGACTTTCAATGCATAACTGATATCACCAATCATTTCATCGGCGCCGGGAGCGTCGAGAATGTTGATTTTTGAATCCTTGAATTCAACCGGAATAACCGAGGTTGACAGTGAGTTTTGGCGAGATTGCTCCTCAACAGTAAAATCGGAAATCGTGTTTTTTCTTTCGACTTCGCCTTTTTTGTCGATTGTACCCGATATGAAGGCCAGGGCTTCGGCAAGTGAAGTCTTTCCGCTGCCGAGATGACCCAAAATAATGATGTTCTTGATTTGTTCCGCAAGGTACTCTTTCATGTAAGTTGATGCTCCTCTCATATTCTCAATAATTATAGACTATCATATTATATCATAAACCCAGAAAAAATAAAGATTTTTGAAATCGTTTTCCGAGCTCTGGAGTAATATCTGGTTTAAGGTTAATAACGGCAATTATTCTTGAGTTTTTATCCTTGATATCGAATGTAAATAGCCAAATCCGCTATGGTTACAGCCACTGAGTCAATAAAAATCGTTGACATTGAAGTGTCAACGAAGTAATTAATGAACTGGCAGGGGTGACAGGATTTGAACCCGTTCAAACAGTTTTGGAGACTGTCGTGCTACCGTTGACACCACACCCCTAGGAAGTCAATATATATTATTATGCATAAGTATCAATAAGTCAAGAAAAACTTCCCTTTCCCCATTTGGAAAGAGGGCCTACAAACGGCCCTTTATTTGCGTTTCTTGCTCTTGATGATCTTCATCCGCGAAAACTCTTCACGCTCTTTTTCTTCCAAATAATCGCCGATATATTTGCTGTTGGCTTCAAATTCCGGAATGACGATGTTCTTGAGGGCGTTGGCCCGCTTTTGGGTCTTGCGGATAGCATCAGCCAAGCGATAGGCGCTGTTATCGATTTCCGCGAGTTTGATCGTCAAATCCCTGACCAATTGAAAGTTTTTGAATGCATAGTCAAATTTGGTGTTGGTGCTGGCAATGCCGTAACTGAGCTTAATCGGCTTTTTATCGTAGATCAGTTTGGGAATGTCAACGCCCATAATGCTCCGGTAAGTTATATCAAGGCCGTCGTCAATCGGAATTGCTTTGGCAATGTAGTTGACAACACCCAGAGTGATGTTCGCTTCTTGAAGCGCCTGATAGGCTTTGTGATAAATAGCTTGGATCTCACCACGCAGTGTTTTCACGCTTTCGATCAATTGAACCATTTCGCGAATCAGAATATTCCGTTTCCGATCCATAAGGTTGTATCCCATTTTTGCAAGTGCATGGGATTTTTTGATCGCAAGCAAATTGCCTTTGGTTGGAAATACTTGTTTGATAGCCATGATTAAACATCTTCCTGCTGGTCAAGTTCTTTGATGATGGACTTGTGTTTGATTTTGAATAACGCTTCTGCTTTTTCGTGATCATAAAACTGATCAAGCAATTCTTCATCCGTCCGATCAAGCTCATTTCGCGGCAACAATGACAACAATGACCAGCCAAGATCAAGCGAGTCTTCGATCTGACGGTTTTTGTCATGGCCCTGCTGGATGAAATTGGTCTCGAAAAGGCGGCCAAAATCAACATAGTTTTGGTCGGTTTCCGATAACTCGTCCTCGCCGATGACCGAAGCCAGACTTCTGGCGTCCTGGACTTTTGCATATGAAGCGAACAACTGATTCATAAGCGGTTGGTGATCTTTGCGGGTATAGCCGGCGCCGATACCATCTTTCATCAATCTGGACAATGATGGCAAGATGCCTATTGGCGGATAAATCCCTAGTTGATGCAAATCACGGTCAAGGACAATTTGTCCTTCGGTGATATAGCCTGTCAAATCGGGAATCGGATGGGTGATATCGTCATTTGGCATTGACAAAATGGGGATTTGCGTAACCGATCCCTTAGCATTCCGGATAATGCCGGCTCGCTCATACAAGGAGGCAAGGTCAGAATACAAGTACCCGGGATAGCCCTTGCGACCGGGGATTTCTTCTTTGCTGCTGGAAAACTCACGCAGAGCTTCACAATAAGAGGTCATATCGGTGAGAATCACCAGCACATGCATATCATGCTTGAAAGCCAAATATTCGGCGGCAGTCAATGCGCATCTCGGTGTAAGAATTCTCTCGATAATCGGATCGTTTGCCAAATTGAGAAACATTACTACTTTTTCTAAGACGCCAGATTCCTCAAAAGAGCGACGAAAATAAGCCGCCACATCATTCTTGACTCCCAAAGCCGCAAAAACGATACAGAAATTGCGGTTGTCTTGGTCGGCGATCTTTGCTTGTTTGACGATTTGAACGGCGATATCGTTATGTGGTAATCCGGAGCCGGAAAAAATCGGCAGTTTTTGACCCCTGATGAGCGTCGTAAGCGTGTCAATCGCCGATATTCCGGTATGGATGTAGTTTCTGGGATAAATTCGGGATACCGGATTGAGCGGAACTCCGTTGATATCCCGAAATTCATCCACAAAAACCGGTCCCATCCCGTCAATCGTTTGTCCGGAACCATTGAATGTGCGACCGAGGATTTCTTTTGAAAGCGCCATTTGCATTGGGTGTCCTAAAAAGCGTGTTTTTGTGTTGTTCAAAGATAACCCCGTAGTGCCTTCAAAGACTTGAATGGCTACTTTTTTGCCAGAGATATAGACCACTCTGCCAAATCGAGTGCCATCGTTTTCCAAGCGGATCTCAACCATTTCCTCATAGCCGACGTCTTCAACGTTATCGAGGATGATCAAAGGTCCGTTAATTTCATTCAAACCGATATATTGAAGGTTCATTCAATCCCTCCTAACGGATCTGTCGAATCGCGTCATCGATCAAATTCGGATATTCATCGAATAACTCAGGCTTGTCGTTTGGTATCTCGTATTTCATCTTGATAATTTTCTCGAATATTTCTGTTTTTTCAATCAAGGTAAAGGCCTTCCCTTCGTGAAGGGCCTTAAGAGATTGCTGATAAAGGTACAAGATGATGTCCATCATCCGTAACTGCTTCTTGATCGGAACATAAGTGTCATCTTTATGAAAAGCATTTTGTTGGAGAAAACCAACACGGATCACTCGACTCGTTTCCAGAATCAACTTCTGGTCATCAGGCAATAAATCGCTGCCGATAAGCTTGACGATTTCCATGAGCTTGTTTTCTTCGGCGAGCAATTTGATTATCGCTTTGCGATTTTTTAAAAATCGATTATCGACATTGTTGTTATACCATTTTTCAAGGTCATACACATATTCAGAATAACTCAAATTCCAGTTTATTGCGGCATAGTGTCTGGCATAAGCCAATTGTTTGTCGAGCGCCCAAAAGCATCTGACAAACCGTTTTGTGTTTTGGGTCACCGGCTCAGAGAAATCGGCTCCTTGTGGTGAAACCGCGCCGATGATTGTTACCGAACCAATTTGCCCATTTAGGGTTTCCATATATCCGGCACGTTCATAAAACTGAGAAATACGGCTGGGAAGATATGCTGGGAAGCCTTCTTCGGCCGGCATCTCTTCGAGTCTGCCGCTGATTTCCCGCAAGGCTTCTGCCCAACGCGACGTCGAATCAGCCATTACCGCGACATGGTATCCCATATCCCGATAGTATTCCGCAATCGTGAGTCCGGTATAAATGCTTGCTTCGCGAGCCGCAACCGGCATGTTGGAAGTGTTGGCGATGAAGACGGTGCGATCCGATAATGGTTTGTTCGTTTTAGGATCTTTCAAAACCGAGAATTCTTCAAGCGCTTGTGTCATTTCGTTTCCGCGCTCGCCACAGCCGATATAAACGATTAGATCTGCGTCACACCATTTTGCTAGCTGATGTTGCATCATTGTCTTGCCAGTGCCAAAACCGCCCGGAACAGCCGCGGTCCCGCCTTTGGCAAGCGGAAACAAGGTGTCCACAATTCTTTGCCCGGTGACCAGCGGCACCGATATCTGCATTCTGCGTTTGACGGGTCTGGGAGTTTTGATTGGCCACTTCTGAGTTAACGTAAGTTCTAAATTTTCGTCATTATCTGATTTGATTGTCGCTATCACATCGTTGATACGATATTTTCCCGCGGGAGCGATATCGATGATTTCACCGGAATACCCGTTTGGCACCATAATCCGATGTTCGATGAGGCTTGTCTCTTGAACGCTGGCGATGATGTCGCCAAACTCAACACGATCATGTTTTTTTCGAAAGAAAGATACTTCCCATTCCTTATCTAAGTCCAAAGATTCAATATGGACGCCGGAATCGATAAAGGACCCATGCTTTTTGTAAATGGTTTTTAAGGGGCGGCCGATACCATCATAAATGTTTTGTAAAATCCCTGGACCTAAAAGCACAGAAATCGGTTGTCCCGTGGAAAATACCGGTTCGCCAACCTTCAGTGATGTTGTCGACTCGTAAACTTGGATCGTCGTTGAATCTTTGGTGATTTGAATCACTTCGCCCATCAGTT
>JAQVPE010000208.1 GCA_028702245.1 Candidatus Izemoplasmatales bacterium | reverse complement strand
AGACCGAAGTCTTATAGAAGATGTTGCCGCCATCTAGTTGGGGGAAAACGAGGATATCAGCCATTCCGGCAATAGGACTCTCGATCCCTTTGTGTTTTGCGGCCTCGATGGAGACCAAATTATCGATCGCAAAAGGCCCATCGATGATAAAGCCTTTGGGCGGGTTCTGATGGTAGTAGGCTTTGATTGCTTCGCTATCGACAGTTGATTTGATTTTGGGATTCAGTTTTTCCACGGCGCTAACCAAACCGACCTTGGGCTCTAAATAACCAAGATTGTGGGCAAGCGTAACCGCATTCTCAATGATCATGATTTTCTCTTCAACAGTCGGTTCGATGTTCATTGCCCCATCGGTAGCGAAAAGAACCCGATCAAAGTTTGGATAGGAAACGAGTCCGACGTGGCTCAGAAGCGTGGCTTGCCTTATGCCATATTCCTTGTTAACGACTCCCTTAAGCAATACTTTGGTATCGATCAAACCTTTCATCAGGATCTCGACCTCGCCGCTATTAACAAGGTCCATGGCTTTTTTGGTCGCCTCTTCGCCGTCTTTGATATCGATGATCTGATATGGTTGTTCGTAATTATACTTATCCGTCAGTTCTTGAATGATCGGGCCGTCTCCGATTAACAGAGGTTCGATGACGCCGTACTCCATGGCGTTTTTGACGGCCTCGATGACGTAGGGATCATGCGCAAAAACGACCGCAATTTTCTTTGTGTTTGCCTTCTTGGCGTATTCTAATAAATCTTCAACTTTTTTAAGCATAGTTCACCCCGGTTTTTCGGATGAAATCACGCCCGGCTTGGAGCGCTTTGATATTGATATCGACCATATGGGCTTTGCGCTCGCCCATAAACTTTTTGATGATTTGGTGGATCGTCTGGTCGTCAAAGAGTTTCGTCAACTCCAAATAGCTTCCGAGCATGACCATGTTCGCTACTTGTTGCATACCAAGTTCGAGAGCGATGTCGTTGATGGGAATGCCCATACAAAGCACGTTATTGACTTTTACTTCTTGATTCACTAACGATGAATTGTATAAAAGCAGACCGCCTGGTTCGATTTGGTTTTTAAACTTTTCGAGGGAGGGCAAATTGAAGGCAACGAGATGGGTCGCGTTCTTGAAGACCGGCGAGTTGATCGTTTCTTTGGAAACGATCACCGAACAGTTGGCGGTGCCGCCGCGGGTCTCGGGTCCGTAGGATGGGAACCACAGGCTGTTGAGTTCGTCGTGAGTGGCGCTGTAAGCGAGCATCTGCCCGAACATCATCACGCCTTGGCCGCCAAACCCGGCAACTTTGATTTTAGTTTCCTTATTCATGTTTGGCCTCCTTATCCTTAAATATGCCAAGCGGATAAACCGGCGTCATATTGGTCTTGACCCAGTTCATAGAGTCAATCGGCGTCATTCCCCAGTTGACGGGACAAGTCGAAAGAACCTCGATCAGGGTGAACCCTTTTTTATCCTTTTGGTACTGGAAGGCTTTTTTGATCGCTTTCTTGGCGTTTAAGACTTGTTTGGGGTTGAAAGCGGCAACCCTTTCGAGATAGGCGACGCCTTCGATTTGGGAGAAAATCTCACTGATTCTGATTGGGTTGCCGTGATTGGCGAGGTTTCTTCCGTCTTGCGATGTTGTCGTTTTCTGACCAATCAGGGTTGTCGGAGCCATTTGGCCGCCCGTCATCCCGTAGATGGCGTTATTGATGAAGATGACGGTGATGTTTTCGCCTCTGTTGGCCGCGTGGATCGTCTCGGCGATGCCGATCGAAGCGAGGTCGCCGTCGCCCTGATAGGTAAAGACGATGTTATCGGGAAGAACGCGCTTGACGCCGGTGGCTTCAGCACAAGCTCTGCCGTGCGGCGCCTGTTGCATATCACAATTGAAGAATTCGTAAGAAAAGACCGAGCAGCCGACGCTGGCAATGCCGACAGCATCCCCAAGAAGACCGAGTTCCTCGAGGGATTCGGCCACAAGTTTATGGATGATTCCGTGGGTGCAACCTGGGCAGTAGGTGAGTGGTTTGTCGGTCAAGCCTTTTGACTTCTGGTATTTGATCGTCACTTTAGTTCACCACCCTTTTTGAGAAAGTCTTGATTGCTTCAACGATCTCTTCCGGATCGGGAACCATCCCGCCGGTACGTCCGTAGAAAGCGACTTTGTGTCTGCCATTGTTGGCGATCAACACGTCATCGAGCATTTGGCCCATGCTCATCTCGAGTGTCATGATGCCTTTGGTGCTTTCAGGAATGAGATCAAATGCGGCTTTCGGGTACGGCCACAATGTAATCGGACGGATCATGCCGACTTTGATGTTTTGGGCTTTAAGCGTCGTGATGGCGGAACGGGCAATCCTTGCCATCGTTCCGTAGGCGACGATGACGTACTCCGCGTCATCGAGCCCAAAAGACTCGAAGCGGGTTTCATTCTTCTTGATGATGTCGTACTTCTTTTGGAGCTTGCGATTATGGTTTTCGAGTTCCTGAGGATCGAGGAACAGGGAGTTGACGATGTTCCTTCCGGAATGGTTTTTCGTTCCGGTCGTCGCAAAATCCTTAGGGGGTATGTTGCGGTTTGTAACAGGACGATCGAGATCGATCGATTCCATCATTTGGCCAATGAGGCCATCAACGAGAACTAGAACCGGATTCCGATAAAGATCAGCGATATCGAAAGCCGGTTTCATGATGTCAACCGTTTCCTGGATTGTTTCGGGCGCAAA
>JAQVPE010000207.1 GCA_028702245.1 Candidatus Izemoplasmatales bacterium | reverse complement strand
GTCAATCGCAATCGCCAAGTAATCTCCAAGAAACCCGCGAAGACGCGGATGTTCTTCTCCAAACCCGAACAAGTTCATCCCAAGCACCTCTTCTGGCTTGTATAGAATAAAATACCTGCCAAAATGTTTGGTAAACAAGTCTTCAAATTCGGATCCTTTGCCTTTTTTGATGAAAAAGGCGGCGGCCCTGCTCTCAATTGAAGGTTCGTGGGCAAAAGTATCAATGACGTCTTTATACTCAAAGAGGTTTATTGGCAGCACGCCGATTTGGCTGTGATCGGCAATCACAATGGCGATCGTGTCTTTGGGCAGATTCTCCGTCATGAAATGATAAGCCTCATCGATATCGGATACGGTCTTTCTAATCAGTTCGGATTCCGGCCCGTCTTGATGCATATTGTAATCAAGCTTGTCCCAATAAGTATAAACAAAGTGGCGGCCTGGATTTGAAACAATCTTGATGATCGTTTCGCATTGCTTATGAAAACTGTCGTGCTCCGGTTCTCTGAAAGCGGGGAATATTTCTTTTGTTTCCACATCGGGAGAAGCTTCTTTTATTTTTGCATAGATATTCGTAATGGGAACATATTTGTTGGCGATGTTTTCTGTAAACACAAAATCATCGTCATAATAATCCTTGTTAGTAAACAGAATAACAGATTTGTCTTCTTCTTTGATGTATTGGGACCAGCCAAGCCAGCCCGTCCTTATTGGCGGCTCGCCGGTCAGAACCGAGGTCGTCGCCGCAACCGTCGTTGGCGGAAAAACCGACGACACTGTATCGACATAGTCTTTTCTTAAATTGGTTGTCTCGCTAGGGTACTTATCGATGATGCTTTTTCCAAGAGCGTCGATAAGGATCAAGACAATGTTTTGATAGTTCTTTTCAAGCTTATCGTCAAGAAGAGCGATACTGTCATATTTGACAGGGTATCCATAGTGCTTGAGAATCGAGCAGCTGACATTCATGATCGTATGTTTGTAATCGGGAATAAATAAAGGTTTCATCGATACTCCTTTCTATGCCATGACTTCCTCTTCTTTGAAAGTGGTTCTGATTTTAGGCAAAAATTTGACCTTGGAATAAAGATACATACCAACAAAGATGATCAAGACATTGCTGATGAGAATCGCATACCAGACTCCTGCGGGTCCAAGCTCCGTGAAGTTCATCGACAACAAGACCAAGGGCAAGCGGAATATCCACAATCTGATAACCGCCATCGCAAAACCGAACTTGGTTTCGCCGCTTCCTTGAAACGTCGATAAATATGTTTGGAATACCGCCATTAAGGGTAGGCCAATATGAAGATAGAAAGTATATTCTCCCGCTAGGGCGAGCGTGGTTGGATCGCTGTTGAAAAGACCGACCAAGAAGAAGCGGAAAGGAATGATCAGTAGTGCCCCGATCGTCATGAAAGCAATACCAAGGAACATCCCGGTTCTAAATGCTTTTTTTGCTCTGGGGATATTGCCGGCACCAATATTCTGAGCGACATAGATCGAAACAATCGCACTGATGGAAAGCACCGGAAACATGATCAATGAATTAATGCGGTTGCCAATATAAAATGCGGCTGAAGTGGCGGTCCCAAATGAATAGATCAAAGAGTTCAAGATCACAAATCCAAGGGCTTGGATCGCCTGCCCTGAAGAAGCAGGCAAAGCAATACGCATAATATCCCTGATCACGATTGGCTGAACATATTTTCTCTTGAACTTCATTTTGATGCCGGTTTTTGCTTTTATGAGCAGGATTATGATAAATGGCAACATCAGCCAATGGGAAACAAGCGTCGACACACCGGCACCGACGATTCCAAGATTATAGACAAGGATCAACACTGGTGTCAAAATGATATTGACGATGATGCTGAAGGCGCTGATTAAAACCGGAGTGACGGTATCGCCGGTCGCTTGTCTAACCGCTTGAAAAGCGAAAGAAAGAAACAATATCGGGAGTTCAAAACTTCTGATTCTTAAATAAGTAACCGCATAAGAGTAATCAGGATCGGTCGCTCCCATCCATTTCAGGATCAACGGTGCTCCCAGAAAAACAATCAGGTTAAAAATAGCGCCAAGAACCAAAGAAAGCACAATGGTGTTATAAGCGTATTTTCTGGCATTATCCATATCTTTGCGGCCGACATATTGTCCGATGAGCGCGCTGCCCGCGACGGATAATCCCATACCTAAAGAGATAAAAATGAAGTAAACCGGCCAAGTCAACGCTACTGCGCTTTGCATTGATGTTGATACCGAGAACCCATCGACATCTGGCACTTGCCCCAAAAAGATACCATCGACCACATCGTGCAACGTCTTGAGTATATTTACCAAAAAGACCGGAACGGCAAGGGCGATCAGGCCTTTCCAAATCGGATTTTCATAGAGGATACGCTGTGTTTTTTTCTCCAAGTCAGCTGCCAATTACGCATCTTCCCTTCATAAGGCATATTCATTATGACACGAGCTAATCGGAAGTGTCAATGAATGAGCAAGATTTGATATCATTTCCCATAAAAAAGCCAAAACCGATCTTGGGATCGGTTTTCTCTCTTTGCAGCATATATCCGCAAGATCAACTAGACCAAGGTGGTGCCGAAAGCAGGAATCGAACCCGCAACCTACTGATTACAAGTCAGTTGCTCTACCAGATTGAGCTATTTCGGCATGGTGGAGGTTGACGGGCTCGAACCGCCGACCCTCTGCTTGTAAGGCAGATGCT
>JAQVPE010000206.1 GCA_028702245.1 Candidatus Izemoplasmatales bacterium | reverse complement strand
ACAGAAGCCGAGACAGAGAATCTTGAAGAAGTAGAAGTTGTTCAAGATGAAGAAAACACTATCGAAGAGGAAAAAGAAGAATAAAATAGCATTCATTAGAGATATGCGTTTCGATTGCTAACCTTTTGCATACTATTGGAGTCATTAACATTTGACTCCTTTTTTATGAATTACGCAAGGTATGAATTCGCATCTTTGTCGTCTGACGCAAACGTAATGATCAGTTTCAATTATTGTTCAATAATACATTCAACAACAAAACGATGTGGTTGTGAAACAAATTATCACAGCACTATGCTCTAGACCGTCCAAATTTGTCGGATGTGATCCCAAACCCAGTCGAACTTCGTTCCCTTCTTTATGGCTTCTGTGATAGGAGACAAAAAAGACCTGACGTTCGTCATTACTAGATTAAATTCAAGCGGCAATGTGATTTTCTTGCCTTTTAGGAAAGATGTCCACAATCGTTTTCGATATATTTCCGATGCAAAATCGGGTTTGAAGGCAACAATCGTATCAAAGGTGGCATTTCGATTGATAAATGTTTCTTTCAACGCTTCTTGAAGAATCTCGCCTTTAAAGTCAAAAGACCTAGATAAAGCATAGATATCATAGAAATCTTTCATTCTGCTGTTCGCCTTGCCAAAAGAGACGATAGCTTCAAATTTTTCAGCGATGATAGACTCTTTGGAATATGTTTGAATAATCGGGGCCTTATGATCAAGAAGCGTAGGATATTCCATCTCGATATTCGCTGGAAATACAACGTCTCCAAAGCCAATGTCGATACTGACAGGCAGTTTGGTTCGATCCAAGTATCCGTCGATTGAGATATTGATTCCAGCATCCTTCTTGAATTCAATGATCCGTTCGGCTTTAAGAGAGGAAGCGGCATATACAATGCCATCGTCAGGATCTTTGAGTTCAAAAATCTCAAGAAATGTATTTCTGATTGTATCCAAGTCATTGGCAATATGATGACCCAGCAAATCCACATCGGCAGTACCGCGCGAATAGTCTCCTTGAAACAAAGCGTAGAGAAGGATTCCTCCCTTAAGAACAAACCGTGTCGAGTAAGGGGAAATTGAAAGCCTGTACAATGATCTCTCGAGTCCGTAAACAGTAAGGATTTCCTGAAAAGTCCGGTTTTCCTTTTGAGCACGATTTTTTAGTTTTGCTTTGATGGAATCGACCGCACTCACAGAAGGACCTCCAGATATTTTGACAATATATGATAACTTTTTAGTTTTTCGGAATAAGCAATGAGTTTGTTGATGTCACGCTCTTCCCTTCGAAGATAAGCTTTGAGCACCGCTAGGCAATCCTCGATTCCATATTTATTTCGATATGTGAGAAGATCGCATACTGTTTTTTCGCGATCATAGATTTGAATGGAACCACCAGCCAGATCAACCGTCTGTATTCCGGTTTCGTATCTTGCGACATCAAAATAAAAAATACCGATGGCCGGCCACTCGGGAAGCTTTCCGGTCTTGGCTTTATGCCGAACCGCTACATCGATTTGATTGGTTCTTGTCGTACTCATCCCATGAAAAACCGCTGCGCTCATTAAGCAAACAACGCCACCGTTAACATATCCATATGCATACAGGTAATCACTTTCATCGCCGACGTAGGTAAGATTTTCATAGGTGTTGCCATTAATTTTGGCTAGTATTCCTTCCTTGACAAAGCGATGAATCATGTAGTAACTTAGCCCCTTATTGAGCAGTTCGGAAGAGCGAATGAACTTTTGCTTGGAAAA
This sequence comes from Candidatus Izemoplasmatales bacterium, assembly GCA_028702245.1. Classification (GTDB taxonomy): domain Bacteria; phylum Bacillota_I; class Bacilli_A; order Izemoplasmatales; family Hujiaoplasmataceae; genus JAAYZB01. The sequence goes on along the minus strand of JAQVPE010000206.1, from coordinate 971 downwards.
CGGGAAAGTGAAATGATTTTCTTTGTTCATCTATATCACCTTTAATCACATAATATCATCAATAAAACCGAAATGCAATCCAAAAATTATAATATTTACGGCAATGTATGGAAATTGCCGTGAAGTTTATAACGGGTTTTTATAGACAAAATTATTGGCATCAGAAGAAAAGACCAAATTAATAGAGAAAAAAAGATGTTATTGAACACACGCTAAATATGTCCACTAACATCTTATCATTTCATGTTTAGCCTTTTTACTTGACTCTTTGACGCATTGTGGGAAACAACAGAACATCACGGATCGAAGCGTTGCCCGTCAATAGCATTACCAAACGGTCGATGCCGATCCCGATGCCGCCTGCCGGGGGCATCCCGTATTCGAGAGCCTCGACGAAGTCGCTATCCATCTCGTTGGCTTCATCGTTGCCAAGGGCTTTTTCTTTCAACTGGTTCAAGAAACGCTCTTTCTGGTCGATCGGATCATTGAGTTCGGTATAGGCGTTCGCATATTCCCTGCCGTTGATGAAAAGCTCGAATCTCTGGGTATACCGGGGGTCATCGGGCTCTTTTTTTGTAAGCGGCGAAACCTCGATCGGATAACCATAGACGAATGTCGGTTGCACGAGATCCTTCTCACAGAAGTTCTCAAAGAAAAGGTTGACGATATGGCCGACGGAGAAGAGGTGTTTCTCGACTTGGAGATTGTTCGCTAACGCCAATTTTTTGGCTTCTTCAAAACTATCGATCTGTTTAAAGTCGATATTGGTTTTATCTTTGATGAGGTCGACCATATGGACTCTTTTCCATTTGGGCGTCAGATCGATCTCCACGTCTTCGAAAACAACCTTGGTCGTGCCGATGACGGAAGTGGCGACCGAGGCGATCAAGTTCTCGCAAAGATCCATCATGCCTTCGAGATTGCTATAGGCAAGGTATAATTCAATAGTGGTGAATTCGGGATTATGCTTG
>JAQVPE010000205.1 GCA_028702245.1 Candidatus Izemoplasmatales bacterium | reverse complement strand
ATAAGGCGTCAGTTAGGATATAATCAGGTTTGATCGAAAGATTTCTTATCGCTATCGACATCGCTTCTTTGGAAGCTTCGAGAATGTTGATCTGGTCGATCCTTTTCTCGGAGACCACCGCCACACTGTAAGAAAGTGCCGTCTCTTTGATCAGTTTGGCGAGGCGCTCTCTGGTTGAAGGAGATAGTTTCTTCGAGTCGTCGATTCCCTCGATTAAGCGAATGGGATCCAAAATGACAGCGGCTGCGACCACCGGCCCGGCAAGCGGTCCGCGTCCGGCTTCGTCACAGCCAGAGATATGCCGGTAGCCTTGAGCCCATAATTTTGTTTCATAGCGATACATTATCCGTGATCCTCTCAAAGGTCATTGGCCCCAGCAATTGGTTGCGAAGATCATGCAAGAAGAGTTTGTAGACACGGTCATAATCGATGCCTCCTCCTTGAAGAAGGCAGCCCCGGTTGATGCCGATTTTGTGGAATAGCGCTCTTTGATCAACGGAAAGCGCTTCGAGATCATACCTGTTCATCAGGCGATCAGGATATTTGTCGATCAGTAAGGAAAGGCCGAAATCGGCAACCGCTTCGAGTGGTATCAAATCCGCTTTGATGGTTCCGACCATAGCAAGCAACATCCCGACTCTCTCACCGTCAAATCTGGGCCAAAGGATCCCGGGATTGTCAAGCAATTCGAGGAAGTTCCCACCCCTTAGAAACGTCTGCATTCTCGTAACTCCCGGAGTGTCCCCGGTCTTGGCTTTCGCTTTGCCCGCCAAATGGTTGATGAATTGTGACTTGCCAACGTTGGGAATCCCGAGAACCATGGCACGGAAAGGTCTAGGCTTCATGCCTTTTCGCGCTTCTTTTTCGCTTAACTCCCTAAGAATGGCTTTGGTTTTCGCAAGGATCGCCGTGCTCATGTTGCCACTAAGCGAGTTGACACCGAGAGCGGGAACTCCCATATTTTCATAATATTCGATGAATTTAGCGGTTTCGTTGTTGTCGGCGAGGTCGGACTTGTTCAAAATGACCAGCCGCGGTTTGTCTTTGACGATGTTTTGAATCATAGGATTAGCGGATGCGATGGGAATCCGGGCGTCCAAAAGTTCATAGACAATATCCACTAGTTTAAGTTTTTCTTCTACCTGGCGTCTGGCTTTCGCCATATGCCCGGGAAACCATTGGATCTGATTCATATTCATCCCCCTCCTTCATTCTAAGCGTTTAGGGTAGATAACCTTTCCGAGCAGCTCATCGCCGCTCACAAGGCCAAAATAGCGTGAATCATAGGAATTGATGCGGTTGTCGCCCATAACAAAATACATTCCTTCGGGGATTATGCCGTCATAAGCTTCAAAAATAATCCTAATCGACGTTTCGATAACAACCCCGTTGATCGTAACGCCGTTTCCATCGACAACCAGATAGTCTCCGGGAAGACCTTTGAGCCGTTTGATCAGTTTCTCGTCCTTTTGGATGATGATGACGTCATCGCGTTCATAAGTGACATTGTTGTGGTAGATCAAGGCAAATTCGCCATCATGGTAAGAAGGCTCCATCGATTCCCCGCTGACATAGGCGAATCCCAGAAAGAAGCCGTTGACGATAACGACGAGCGCAAGAAAAAAGGGGATGATACTCAGAAGATCAAAGGCGGAATATTGCCGGTAGAGTTTCTTGTTTTGCTCGGTTTCCGCCTGGAGATTCGTGAATTTCAGTCTTATCACCTTGACGCTGAACCATAACAAGTACAGAAAACTTATGGCGATCATCACATAGGTGGCAAACCGAAATATCTGGCCTGAAAGAGGTATCGAGGGATCGTCGTATTGAAAGTTGAAAAGATAGAGTGGTTCTTTGATCAAAATGATCGTCATCACAGCGACAAAGATTATCAAGAAAAGCGTCATCAAAGTCTGAATAAACGCTTTTTTTAGCGGAAATTGGGGGATGTCGGGCTCATTGAGCTTATCGATATTTTCTTGGTTGGGGTTAGTCTCTGTATTCATCTAAGTTTGTCCAATATCTCCTCTAGTCTTTCATAGCCAACAAGGACCTCGCGTGGCTTGGTTCCGGCGTTGGGTGAGACGATTCCATGAAGCTCGAGGCTGCCAACGATTTGGGTCGCCCGGTTGAAACCGATGCCGAACTCCTGGGTTATCTTGTTGAGGGAGCATTTATCCTCACGGACGACGTAACGGGCCACCTCGGGAAAAATCTCATCCAGCTCATCAGTCATTTCCGCCGTCTTCGCCGCTTCGATCAGGGTATCGTGAGTGAAAAGATATTGCGGATAAGCCTGTTTCTTGATGAAAGTCGTGATTTCCTCGATTTCTTCAGGCGATAGATAAGCCCCTTGAAGCCGGCGGATCAAACCGTTTTCTGAAAGCAACATATCACCTTTTCCAAGCAACTTCTCAGCGCCGGTAGTGTCCAGCACGACAGAAGAGTCGGTTGACGAAGGCACCCTGAAGGCAAAGCGGGTGGGGATATTGGCTTTGATCGAGCCTTTAAGGATGTCTGCCGAAGGCCTTTGCGTAGCTAATAAAAGGTGGATCCCGACAGCTCTTGACTTCTGAGTCAGTTTGAGGATGTTTTCCTCGACTTCGGCGCCGCCGGAGATCAGTAGATCAGACGCTTCTTCGACGATGATCACGATTCTAGGCATCACTTCAAAATTGTTGTCATCGGCGCGGCGACGGTAGTAATCCTTGACATTGACAGCACGGAAACGTTTGA
>JAQVPE010000204.1 GCA_028702245.1 Candidatus Izemoplasmatales bacterium | reverse complement strand
TTTTACTTGATTCTTTGATTTTAACATCGATTTTTTGCAAGTTAAGCTTTACCTTGCTACTCAAACTATCTAGTCGGGAACTATATGAACTTGTGTCAATCTCAGGCAAAACATTCAAAAGATTGTTTTTGAAAATTGAATAGACTTTGGCTGCAGCCTGGCGATAGCTCTCCCTAAACTGAGAAATCTCTTGTAGACTCTCCTGATACTGCTCATCAAAGCACTCAAGTAATTGCTTTTCGAAGTCTTGTGGAATGGATTGCTGGCAATATGGACATTTGCCTTCAGCGTTATGTCCGAATTGGTCATGCCCTTGCTTAACCCAATCTGTTGCATTCAAGGCCATCATAAATCTAGAAAACTCTGAATCGCTTGACCCTGTAATCGAGCTGCCTAGTAAGGAGCATGAAGGGATTATTTGGGCTTCAGCTTTGTTGAACAGCGGGTATGTTTTGGCATTGGAATCATAAACCTTATCGTAGAATGCTTTTAGTTCGGTTCTATTGTGCTTGATTGCTTTCTTGGTAAGTACTTCATTTGCAAATGTTGTTTTTTGTTTTTTGCCTTCAAGCGCATTTGGAAAATCGAACTTGAAATCCTTTCCAACCCTGTCCCAACAGTTATCTCTGAACGTTATTTCGACTTTATCTTTTGATTCTTCCTTATGCTTTTTATCCTCGAATGCCTCGCCGATTCGTTTGTCTAGGGTCAACTTCTCAGAGGACTTCTTCTTGATTTGCTTTTGTATTTCAATGTTTTTCTCATTGATTGTGAAGACTCCGGGCATATCATCATAGCTTTCTATATTGTTTTTGATGAAATCCTGGTTATAGGTCAAAATACTATAATTCTCTTTTTGGGTATCAGCGTTCCATTCAAGTCCTTGATTATTCTTAATCTGGCGTGCAATTGTTGACTTTCCGGTACCGTTCCTCCCGTATAGAAAATTTATATATGTAGGTTCGAACATGACACCTGCGAATGTTGCTGTGTTTAAGTTGATTCTTGTGATTGCAGATCGTTGTTTTTCTGGCATTCAATTCCCTCGATTTCTATATTATATTGTTATCATAACTTCAAGACGGTATTTTCTTAGCACTTCAATTATGTTGATTGGCTTAATCGTCCAGTGAGTTCTGTCAAACTCATTAAAATTAGGTCGGTTATCAACAGCAATCTCCGAAACAATGTTATTTAACAACTTCTGTGGAATCGGGTTGGTCGGCAGAAACGAAATTTCTATTTCTTCGTCAAGAATATGCACATCATAAACACGCCCGTAGAAAGCCAATTGAGTGCTATCTGATTTTCCCTTCACTGTATTCACATTCGCAAATATAGAAGGGAATGTAGTAATTTCTTCAATTGCCTTGGAATTTAAACATGCAAATCTACTTTTAAATTCATCCGATATGGATTTTGTCAAAGCCACTTCTTTCCTGATTTTTTCAACGGTTGGGCGGAAAGACTGAAAATTGCATGATTCAAGAATCAGAAGATTAAAACAACTTAAGTCTGGAGTAGGAATATGAATCCGTTCTTCCTGATTACTTGTGGTACTCGGGAATATGATGGTCTGCGATAGGCTTAAATTCTTGATACCCGCCGTTTGAACGTTGTTGTCACCAGTTTGTGTGAAACATTGGGTTGGTACTATTGGGCTTGGCGTGGTAGTAATGATTTCTTTGCTCATAACTTCGACTTTCTTCCATCATAGTTTTCTATGTATCCAATCTGGACATTATTATTACCGTTTTGGATAAACATCATTTGATTAATCTCCGGTTTGTTTCTTTCTTTTCCTGGTGGATTGTCATCTTCGTCAATTTGGAGTGTTGGGTTTGGCGAAGAAGTGGTTGAAGACTCTTCATCTGGTTCTACTTGCTCATCATCCAATGCTTCAGTTTTTGAGGGGGAATCAAAGTACATCAGATTTATTGTCTTTGGATGCCCATGTCCAAAAGGATACGAATAAGTTCTTATCGAGCCGCTAGTCCTTGCCGGAGGGCATAAAACCTCATATGTAAGTTTCCCAATGGTATTGTCTCTTCTCTTAACAATCGCATAGTGAAACACTCCCAATAGAAAACTCTGGAAACATATCGGACTTGTTCCGTTAAGCAATTCTGCTTTTGTAAGAGTACTTCCGTTTGGGCTTGCATAAAAAACATGATGATCTTCGATTAACTTGTCTGCATCAAGCAGCTTTAGGCATTCGGCAACCAAATTGACATCCTTCTTGGTGGAAGTCTTGTATTCCAAAAAACTATCCACGAAGGAAGCCATTTGTGTTAAGGCTTCGAAATAATGATTTTTTACCCTTTCGTCAAAGGCTATTATGGCTTGATCGTCTTTAAATGGGAGATAATTACCACCATTGTTTTTACAGGCCTTATAGGCAGATGTTGTTGATTGGAAACTGTCAACAATATGATGGAATCCAGCATCAGGATTTGAATTAATAATGCTGGCTAATCCAATCAAAACTTCAGAATCAGATAGACCGTCCCCCATTCCTTTTAGGTGGCCTCTTGCATCAGTCCTGTCTTTTCTCCCCATGAGTAATAGTGTGAAGAAAGTCCCTCCGCATAGTCTATAGTTGTCAAATTCTGGCATTGTTTGGTTCCTAATGAAAAACAACAAGTCTGACAACTCTATCAAGTCAATCAACTATAGCACGCAAACCTTACCAACTATCAGATGCCTCATGTCAACAACTCAAAGAGGCGAAGTTTGTTGTG
>JAQVPE010000203.1 GCA_028702245.1 Candidatus Izemoplasmatales bacterium | reverse complement strand
ATGGGGATAGATGTCGATATAAGCGAATTCCAGTTCGCAATATGTCTCGCGGTATCTTGAGATCATTTTCTCGTTGGTAACGGGATCATCAGTGAAACCGGCAAACGTTTCCCATAGCGGTGGGCCAATCATGGCAATGATTTCATGACGTGAAAATGAGCGGTTGGGCATAAATTCCGCAAGCACTTTTTGAAACGATGCGATGATCAGCTCGTTGGAGTCGATCAGTGTGCCGTCAAGATCGAAAAGTAAAGTGTTTAGCATATCTCGTTATCACCTGTCGGTATTATAGCAAATACTACCGTTTTTGCCCAGTCGATTTGGAAAATGTATCCCGCGTCTTATAGTTTTTAGATAACCAATATGGTATAATCTAACCGGTGATTTTTTTGAAAAGGACGTTGCTGATTTATAATCCCGCTAGTGGGCGCCAGGTGTTCAAGAAACATCTTTCGAATATTGAAAAGCGGTTCCAGGAAAACAATCATCACTTGGACGTTTTTCAAACCGAATATCCGCGTCAAGCTACCGAAATAGCCTATCGGGCGTGTCAGGAAAGATATGATTATCTCATCATCGCCGGCGGAGACGGAACTTTCAATGAGTGTCTTAATGGAATAATGAAGTCGGAATACCGACCTATCATCGGTCACTTACCCGCCGGAACCGGTTGCGATATAGCCAACACACTCGGCATCAAAAAAAACATCGACAAGGCGCTGGATGTCTTTTTTAGCAATCATATGGTTCTCATGGATGTGGTCAAAGCAAACGACCGCTATTTCACCTACGTTTCCGGAAACGGGGCCTTTATCGACATCAGTTACGTTACCGATTCAAAGATGAAAAAGAAGTTCGGGTGGATAGCATATATTTTCAAGGCGCTTGAAGAGTTGTTCACCATTCCGAAAATGCCGATGAAAGCCACTTATGACAACGGCGTTTGTGAAGGTGTTTTTTCGCTGATATTGATTATCAACTCAAAATTGGTCGCCGGGATGAATTTGATTTATAAACCGATTCTCGATGACGGCAAGGTTGACGTGGTCATGTATCGGAACATATATCCATTCAACTGGATCAGTTATTTGGGCTCTTATTTTTTCCCGTTTTGGAGCACGCCGCTTATCAAACGCTTCCGGACTTCGGAACTTAAAATTGAAACAACCACCAAATCCCGATGGAACATCGACGGTGAATCCGGGGGTGTCGGTAATCAAAACATCAAGGTCTGCCAAAAAGCGATCGCCATCGTCATCAATAAAAAGATTTCTGACAAATATTTCAAATATCAAAATCAGGATATAGCCCAAACTTGTTCAATCGCACCGCTTCAAAGCGAACAAGGCATTCTGGACTGAAGGCAGAAGGGATGATTATGGATAAATACGTTTCCGGTAAAACAAAAAGCGTTTCTGCCAAAAAGCGTTTTGGCCAGAACTTTATAACGGACAATAACCTCCTGCAAAAAATAGTCAGTCAGGCAAACATAACCAATAATACATTTGTAATCGAAATCGGTCCCGGAATGGGGTCTTTGACAGAATTGTTATTAAATAAAGCCAACAAGGTCCTCGCTTATGAGATAGACAGCGATTTGATTCCTAAACTGGTTCATAGATTCAATGACAAGAACAACCTCATCCTCGTCAATCGCGATATTCTTGAAGTTGACATCAACGAGGATATCAAAAAGTACTTTCCCGCCGACGCTGAAATCGTCATGGTCAGCAATCTTCCTTACTATATCACCACTCCGATATTGCTCAAGTTTCTTGAAACGACCGACAAATTGAGTCGCCTGGTTGTTATGACTCAGCTTGAAGTTGCCAGAAGATTGACTTCTAAACCGAGAAGCAAAGACTACAACGCTCTTTCGATAGCCATCGACTACCGGACCGACGCCAGTTTTTTGTTCAAAGTCAACAGAGCCGTTTTCAAGCCGGTTCCCGGCGTCGATTCCGCTGTTATTGCTCTCAGCACGCCAAAGAATGCCCCTTATCCCAAGCCAAAAGACGAAAAGCGATTTTTTACTCTGGTTCGGACGGCTTTTATGCAAAGAAGAAAAACCTTGGCCAATAATCTGCTTGCAGGCGGATTCTCGAAAAACCGCGAAGAAGTCGAAAGTGTTTTGAATAAAGCGAAGATACCCATCGGCGCCAGAGCGGAAACGCTTGACACCATGACATTTATCAACCTGGCCAACGTCCTCGCGGACAATGACGTCAATAACATACAATAATTTGTGGAGGAAAGAAGAATGAAGGAAATCAAAAAACCCGATCCCGAGTTATATCAACTGATTCAAGCCGAAGTCAAAAGACAACAATCCCATCTTGAGTTGATCGCCTCGGAAAATTTTGTTTCAAAGGCGGTTCTTTCAGCCGGCGGCAGCGTCTTGACAAACAAGTACGCCGAGGGCTATCCCGGGAAACGCTATTATGGCGGATGCGAATTTGTCGATGGCGCTGAATCGCTCGCCCGCGAGCGAATCAAAGCGATCTTTAACGTCAAATACGCCAATGTTCAGCCGCATTCGGGATCAACGGCAAACATGGGGGCCTATCGGGCAATCATCAAACCCGGAGACGTTGTCATGGGGATGGCGCTTGATCAGGGCGGCCATCTGACGCATGGACATCCTCTTAATTTCAGCGGCATCGATTATGAGTTTCACCCATATTTCGTCAATAAACAAACAGAAATGATCGATTATGACGATTTGGAAAAACAAGCACTTGAGATAAAACCCAGA
>JAQVPE010000202.1 GCA_028702245.1 Candidatus Izemoplasmatales bacterium | reverse complement strand
ACCATCTATCGAAGTCTTGGTGAACCGACCATTATTTCCGCAAAACTCAAACCGGGAACTGGCAGTTCCGGGCTACTCGTTACCGAGGTCAAAAAACTACTTGAGCCTTTTCAAAATGAAAACGAATATGCTGTTATCGATGGGCCTCCCGGAATTGGCTGTCCGGTCATCGCTTCGCTAAAAAACGTTGATTTTGCTTTGATTGTTACTGAACCATCTTTGTCTGGTCTAAGTGATCTAAAACGCGTTATCACGATGGCAAGGCAATTTAAAGCGCCAATGGCAATCATCATCAACAAGCATGACCTTCATGAGGGTATCACTAAGCAAATAGAAGTGTTTGCCGTTTCCGAACACATTCCATTGATCGGTAAGATACCCTATGATGAGAAAGCAATTCTAATGTTGAACCGGGGAATGACCATTGATCAGACAACTTCCGAAATGTCGTTTGTGATTAAAGAACTGCTTCGAAAAACAGTTGAACTGATGGATTAAGCGCCTTGAGGCGCTTTTTCTTTGGCAAACCGCCATGCTTTCTTGTATGTCAAAGCTAAAGATGATATCATATTTATACTGAGGTTGATTCAAGAAATGAGGGAAGATGATGGTCCTGATCAAAGCCAGTAAACTCGAAAAAGAATTTAATTCCCAAGCTGGGCCGATCAAGGTTCTTACAAATATAAATCTCACTGTTCAAACAGGTGAGTTCGTTGGCGTTGTTGGCCCTTCTGGGTCTGGAAAATCCACGCTTTTATATGTATTGAGCGGTCTGGAAAAGGCATCAGCTGGCGAAATATTGCTATTCGGTGAAAAAGTTGGTTCTATGAACGATATCAAAATGAACGAAATTCGCAGAGAGAAAATCGGGTTTGTTTTCCAGTTCTATAATCTACTTCCGAATTTGACAGTTCTTGAAAATGTTGAATTGCCGCTTGTGATTAAAAAAAGCAATGACCTCAATAAAGCAAGTGAAATTTTATATCTTGTGGGCCTCGACCAATTTGCTTCGTTTTATCCTTCGCAGTTGTCGGGTGGCATGCAACAAAGAGTTGCCATCGCGAGAGCGATGGTCACAAATCCAAAGATCTTGTTCGCAGACGAACCTACCGGAAACCTTGATCATAAAAGCGGAACCGAAATCATGAAGATACTCAAGCGTTTGAATCAAGAACAAAAAGTGACGATCGTCCTTGTGACTCATAACCTCGATCATGTCGCTTACTGCACCCGTAAGTTGGAACTTATCGACGGGACAATTGGCAAAGATGAAAGAGTTAGCGTTTAAACTCCGTTTCGCCTGGAAGAATATCATTCGCAATTTAGGAAATTCACTTTCCGTCTTTTTGTCTTTGGTCTTGACAGTCATGCTTACCCTAATTGTCTTCAACATGCGCCTCGGTTTTGAAAAGACATTTTATTATCGAGATAAAGAAACGTATGCCGAGATTGATATCGTCATAACCTATGATGAAAATGCGACAGCGAGACTTGTCAACAGAAGGCCGTTGATCAATGAATATCTTGAAGATATTAGAACTCCGCTTGTCTTTTTCAATTTGTTCGTGTTAGTAGAGACTGAAGATACTTTCTATACCGAACTGATGTCGTCTTCTAAAGCGGACATGGAACGCTTGATCGATGTCGATATCCAAAGTATCGGTACAGAGGAAGTCATTATCACAAAATCGCTAGCGAAAGAGCATAATCTCAGCCAAAACAGCCAACTGATAATCAAAATGCTCGGTACCGAGTATTCTTACACCGTCGTTCAGATTATCGATGATAACGGGCTCTTTGCCGGAGACAAGATCTTTGTGGATAAAAATACGTTGATCGCAGATTTTTACGGAGTGAGCGGCCTTGACAATCTTGGCAACACGATCTATGTCGATGTGATTGACATAGCAAATATCGACAATGTATTTGAACGCATTATAAACGATGATAATTATGACAATTATTTAATTGAAAAGACTATTAACGAAGAGTTAAATGCCAGCAAGGCGCTCTATAACAGCACGATCATGATTGGAATCGTCTCATTGATTTTGGTCACCTTGATGATGGTCATCCATTCCTTGTTTCCTTTGCTAGAGCGGAAACTCTCAAAGCAATACGCTTTGATCCGCATCCTCGGTGGCGATAATCGGTTTGTTTTCTGGATTTGGATATTTGAAATCGCCATTCTCACTGTGGCGGCCAGTATCGTTGGTTCGATATTGGCAATTATTGTAATGAATTTCAGTTCCCATAGTTATGGAGTCCAAACAATCATCGGCCTCGGGGTGTGGCAGACTATGGCCGCCCTCGCTCTTATCGCTTTCTATATGGTCGTTGAAGTCTTAATCCGTTTCCAAAAGATCAAAAAACAAGGAATCGTGTCCTTGTCAAGCGATTATCGCTATCCGAAAGCCAAGCCCAAACTTTGGCTGTTTAGTTTGCTTGCTTTGACTTGTGTATTGACCTATATTCTAAAACCTTTTTCTTATCAAGTTAACGCTTTGATTGTCATCATGACTTGCATCTTCGCCTCGTTCATGGGCATCTCGCTTTTGCTTAGAGTGCTTTCGAAGTTGGTTGGCGGAAACAAGAAATCGCTTTTTGTCAGGTTCAACCTTAAGTATTTGAAAGACAATCGTTATATCCATCATTCACTCGAAATCTTGTATGCTTGCCTCATTGTGATCGTTACGGCGCTTTCGATTAGGAGCTATATCAAACAAGAGGTCTCTTCGTTCAAAGACCAACTCAATTTCGATTAC
>JAQVPE010000015.1 GCA_028702245.1 Candidatus Izemoplasmatales bacterium | reverse complement strand
CTATGAGCGCGGTTATTGGCCAAAACTTCGGCTGCCGAAGGCTTAACGACATGCTTCGTGACAAGCTTAAGAGGCGGTGTATCCAAAACGATCAGGGGCACGCCTTTGGGAACTGAGATCGTCGCTTTTTCCTTGAAAATGTTTTTGATGATTCGATCTTCTAGAGAATGGAAAGCAATCGTCACCAACCTTCCTCCGGGGTTAAGCAAGTCAATCGCTTGAACAAGCGCTTTTTGAAGGACATTGAGTTCGTCGTTGACAGCGATTCTGAGAGCTTGAAAAGTCTGCTTGGCAGGATGGCCCTTTTGTCTCAAGATACGTTCAGGCAACGCTTTTTTGATCACATCTACCAGTTGAAGGGTTGTCATGATTGGCTGCTCTTTTCGAGAAGTCATGATACTTCTGGCTATTTGCCTTGAAAAAGGTTCTTCGCCAAAGCGAAAAAAGATGTCGGTGAGTTCTTTTTCTGAATATTCATTGACAATGGTTTTCGCGTCAAGGGGGCTATTATGGTCCATTCGCATGTCGAGAGGACTGTCAAGCTGGTAAGAAAAGCCTCTTTCCGGGATATCGAATTGAAACGAGGAAACACCCAAATCGAACAAAATGCCATCGACGCCGCTTACATTGTGTATTTTAAGACGGGCGCTTAGCGAACAAAAGTTGTCACGAATATACGTGATATTCGCATATTTCAAGAGACGTCCTTTTGCTTTTTCAAGTGCATACTCGTCTTGGTCAAAAGCAAAAAGATGCCCTTTAGTCAGCCTTTTTAGTATTTCCTCGCTATGGCCGCCGCCGCCAAGGGTCATATCGACATAAATGCCGTCGCCTCTAATATTGAGATATTCGATAGCTTCTTCTAGCAATACCGGAACATGCGCCTTCATCAAAATCACCATCAGTATTATAACATGAATTATAAAAGAAAAACGCTGATCAATCAGCGCTTCTTTTCTTTTATTCCTTTTCCGTCTTCTCGGGCTTTGGTTCTTTGACCAATTTTCCCTTGTAATAACCGCATTTTTTGCAAACCTGGTGGGACAATGTCAATTCGCCGCAATTGGGACATACAACCATCGCGGGAGCGTTCAGTTTGAAATGCGTCCGCCTTTTCCGTTTTACGGATTTACTTATCTTGCGAAATGGTACAGCCATGCTTTCACCTCCTTGTGATCATGCTTTTTTTGTCAGTTGGGCGAAGGGGCTTTGGGCAAGCTTATCCGATTCATCCAATTTGACGATATCTTCCTGGTAATGCTTGCGAGCGTCCGCGCTGACGACTTTCATTGGCTTTTCAACGAGAATTTCCGCAAAAACGTGTGGATCAAGATCGATCGAGAGACCATCGATTGCGAACATGTGGTCTTCAACGCTGTTCAAAGCAAAAGTCAAGGTTGTCTTGAACGACAGTGGCACTATTACCTCGACAAGCGTCAATGCGCAAAGCATCGTCAAGGTGCAGTTTATATCTAGATCAAAGATAAATATTTCTTCACTCTGGTCGACACTGAAACTTCCCGAAACTACCACCGGTGAGATTCCGACCAAATCGGGAAAATCATCGTTCAAATATTTATCCGCGTCAAACACATATGCGATCCGATTGTCAGTGCGGTAATGCTTGATGAGTTCCATCACCGTAAACTTCATGATATCACCTCGGCACAGCGAAATTATTATACTTGTTTTCGGGGTCAATGTCAAGAACAATCAATCAGTACCTATTGACTTCGCTGAAGCAGTGCTGATGAACTGGACCAAGGGCGAAGAAGCCCTCCCTTTCGCGCTTGCCAAGCGCTCCAAAGATCCGACTGCGAATCGATAAATACTTAAGAATCTGCTTAAGTTCCTCATCGTTTGGAAACTGGCTTTCATGGCACATGATAGCATGTTTCCTGGCATGAACACAGACTTGGTCGAGGCTCATAAAGGCATTTGCCCGATGCGTAAAGAAAAAGCATAGATTACGGAAGCGAAATGCCTTTTCTGATGTTTGTGGAATCGCTCCAACATTATCCCTATAAACCAAAGGGTACCCAGAAAACAACATCGCCATCTTGACGGCGTTGCCGGCCTTGAGGTGATCAGGATGGATCTCCGAAGGCAAATTCGGATCGGGAGCGAATACAAAATCGGGATTGATCCGCAAGATGATCGGAGCCAAGGCTTTGGCGACATCGTACTCCCGATAATCCCCGGCATCAGGAAAACCGAGAAAACTGACATCCTCTACTTTCAACTCTTTGGCAGCATTCAAGGCTTCTTCTCTTCTAATTTTTACAAGGCGATCTCGTTCAATACTGGCATCCATGGAACCGCAACCGCCGTCAGTTATGATCACAAAATAGACTTTCTTCTTGAGGTCAACCAGTTTGGCGACGGTTCCTCCGGCGCCAACCTCTATGTCATCTGGGTGGGCTCCCACAAACAGATAGGTCTCTCCTTCACGTAAATCAGGGAGAGGCAGTGCGCGCTTAAGCAGTTTAAGAAACATGATTCCATCCCCTTTTCGAAATCAATTATAAACGGCAATGCTCATCGTGTAAAGACATCGCTCTAAAACAGGAGGATGAATTAGCATTCAATTTAGCATAAATGCGTTATAATATAATTGAACGTTTAACGAAAGGGTGGAATACACTATGAAATATGACATCGCTGCTATCAAAGAAGCAATCGCCACCGTCAAAGATCCCTCAAGAACCCAAAGACAACTCGGCGATCTCGATGCGATCAAACATATTGGCATCGATCAAGAACAAGAAACGGTGACTTTGCTTATCGAAGTCGGCAAAAACCAAAAGGACGTCACGTCAGTGATCACCCGCCAAATCGCCAAAATCATCAAAGGTGATCTTGGTTTCAAAGGCATGGTCATCGATTACGAACAAAAGCGACCTGAAGCTTTATCAAAAACCGTCAAGATCATCGGTGTCGTTTCCGGTAAAGGTGGTGTCGGCAAATCTTCCGTTACCGCAAACCTCGCTTTTGCCCTCAAACGCTTGGGGAAAAAAGTCGGCATTATCGACGCCGACATTTATGGTGCGAACATGCCGATGATTCTCGGGGCGATCAAAGCGGAACTCAGGGCAGACGCCAACGAAAAAATATATCCCGTCATGATTGACGGGATTGAAATGGTTTCAACAGAATATTTTGTCGAAGAAAATCGGGCGCTCATGTGGCGAGGACCAATGCTGAACAAGGTTCTTGAAATCTTTTTCACAAACACCTTGTGGAGCCAGGAACTCGACTATCTCCTAATCGATTTTCCGCCTGG
Source organism: Candidatus Izemoplasmatales bacterium (assembly GCA_028702245.1). Taxonomy (GTDB): domain Bacteria; phylum Bacillota_I; class Bacilli_A; order Izemoplasmatales; family Hujiaoplasmataceae; genus JAAYZB01. Next base: position 7,875 of record JAQVPE010000015.1, on the reverse strand, counting down.
AACCGGAGATGTGATGATGGATGTCAAAAACTTTGTTCCTGACATCAAAGTCGTCTTGGTCACAACGCCACATCCAAACGCCTCGCATATCGCCATTAAGGCCGGTTTCGCTGCCAGATCATTGAATCAGGATTTGATCGGCGTCATTGAAAATATGTCCTATTACGAGATAGACGGAGTTCGTCACGATATCTTCGGCCGCGGCGGCGGACAAATCGTTGCCGACAAATTAGTCGTTCCCTTGCTTGGGGAAATCCCGATTGCAGTTCCCGAAGGCCTTAGCGACACCATCTTCCAAGAAACGGAAAAGACCGGCGTGATCTATTTGCAGTTGGCTAAAAACGTGATGAGTGCCTACGACCAATCTTAATAGCGAAATTTCTATTCTTCATTGCGTTCTGATGATTGTAGTTTGTTGATTGTCTTTTTGCATTTTTCCTGATACGCAAGCGCATCTTTATAGCGCTTGCGTTTTTCGAGAATCATAACGATCGCATCGGTTACTTTCACGATGAGATGGATATTCTGCTTTAGTGTCACATAAGGCAAAACGATCTGAGAAAGATATTCCTTGTACTCCAGCGTTTGGTTGCTTTGCATCAGTTGAAGCATGTTAAGATAGTCAAACGGCGGTTTCAAACGGTAGTGATTGTCCGAGAGCGCCTTTTTTGTCTGTTCAAATTCTTCTTTCTGTCCTGCTTTCTGGTAATGAAGCGCCAAGATAAACAAATAGTCAAGATAGTACTCTGTGTTTTTGTCAAAATGCGGTTCATAAAGCATTGGCTCATTAGAGCCAAGTGCCATCGTCGCCAATAAATAGTTTCTTTGGAGCGGGGCAAGATATCTCAATTCTGCGAAAATGATGTTGTTTTCCGTGAGCCTCCCCTCAAATAAAGCAAACAGATTCTTGTACAGCATCATCTCTGAAATTCGCGCGATGTTGTTTGATTCCATAAACAACGTTCGGGCCAGATTATAGCTGCTCTTGGCACTATTGAACAGATAAAGATGCCCATAAACGATGAATTCGATCAAATGGCACATCGCCAGCATTTCGCGATTGCGAAACAAGTGATCGCCGGCAGTTTCCAATGTTCGTTTTGCCAATTTGTAATCGCATGTCAAAATAGCATACCAACATGAATAGATCACAAAAATCGTCAACCCGAACTGTTCCAAAGAGCACAAATACCGAAACAACTCTTGATATAGCGGTTTCGCCTTTTCAACATTGCCATTCAAAACATGGTAACCCAGCCTAGTCAGTTGAATCAGGATGCCGAATTGGTACTTGCCAATTTCGTTGTAGATTTCCTCGTAACGGTCAAAGTCCTTTTTTTGAAAACAAGAAAATGCTTCAAGCATGATATCGACCATTGTTTCCGGAAATACGATCGATTCCGGCGGCATCTTCATTTTCTCCATCAACAAGTATAGATTCTCCTTGTTGACGGCAATGGCGTTGTTTTCGATTTTGGAGACATAGGTGTTCGAACAGATACCTTTTGCTAGTGCCTCCTGCGTCAATTTCAAAGCGGTCCTCTGCTTTTTGATCGAGATGCCGATCCCTTTGTAATAAAACTGATACATTTCCTCCTTGCGCCGCTTAATATCGGCTTCGAGTTTGCGAATCATCTTTTCCCCCTAATAATTTAACAATAAATTTTTTCTTTGTTAATTATTATATATGAAAACAATAAAAATTTAAAGAAAACAAAATTGAAAAAATTGATTGTTATTCAAACCAATAAAAAACCCGGTCGTTAACGATCGGGATAAGTACAAATACTAGCCAAAGGACATTGATCACAGTTTGGATTTCGCGACTTGCAGAAATACCGTCCAAAATGGAGAAAACGATGATGAAGCCTGATCCATTCCGATTTAGGGTACCATCCCATCAACTTGCTTTCAACAGCCTCAGGAGAGTCGTTTGGCATGGCTAGCCCAAGCCTCGAAGCAACGCGCTTGACATGGGTGTCGACGGCTATCCTCGGAAGCTTATGCCATTCCGCCAGAAACACATTGGCCGTCTTGCGGCCGACGCCGGGAAGGCCCTCCAGCAACTCTTGTTTTGAGGGAATGACGCCTTCATACTCTGATTCAATGATCTTGGCCGTCATTTGAATATTCTTTGCCTTTTGTCTATACAGACCAATGGTCTTGATGTCTGTTTCAAGTTCCGTGAGCTTTGAACTGGCGTAATCGGCCATCGTTTTGTATTTGCGAAATAGCGAACGGGTCAGTTTGTTAACGGAAACATCGGTCGCTTGCTGGCTCAGCATGACCGCAATCAAAAGATCGGTTGCGCTTACGTAGTCAAGTTCACAGCCGGCATTGGGATACATTTCACTGATTTTTTGATAAATGTATTCGGGATCGATTTTCATTTCTTCGAATCATCCCAAGAATCGAAGATCCCTTTCAGGAGTTCAGAGTTCTCGACTTCATAGCGGACATCTGTCGCTTTCTTATCCCTAAGTCTTCTTTTAGAAAGAACGCTGTCAACATAACTCAGATTGAACTTGTTCGCCTTGACCGCATCAAGCAAGGCTTTCTTGATTTCTAAACAGTCAAACTTGTCCTCATCAAGCCATTTTTGGATCAATTCTACTTCGAGCGGTTTCAACTGTTTCTGAAAATGCGTTTCAATCAAATCAACGATTTCCTCCGCATTGCTTTCGTACTGTTTTGGTTTGTTGATGAGTTCGTCCTTGAGTTTGTTCTGGTAATTCACAAAAATGCGTTCGATGATATTGTCAAGCAGAAAGACTTCGGTCTCCTTGCCGTTTTTGCCTTTTTTCAGTTGAATGGTCAGTAGGTTTTTCTTTAACAATTTGTCGAGGATTGTCAATAATTCCTCCTGGCTCATCGAAAGATTCTTTCCTAGTTTTGCCGGAGAAAGAAAAGTGCTTCCTTTTTTCATTTGGTTATTGAGTTCGATAACGACGATCGCTTCAAACTCCGACATTCCGATCGTTTTATAGTTTTTTAGTATCAGTTTGTCAAAATCGAGTATTTCTTCAGCGAGAAGTTTTTTTGCCAGAAGATAGTCCATGGCTCTCTTCCTTTCTGTGGTGGTTAATTGCTTGTTTTGGTTTCTGCGAGTTTGTCTAAGGTTGCTTTCGCTGCATTTTGTTCAGCTTCTTTTTTGGTCTTTCCCTCACCCTCGCCCATGATGATGACTTCATCCATGTACACCCTCGCTTGAAAATGGCGATCATGTGCGGGACCGGATTCGTGAATGATCTCGTAAGTGAGTGTCCTTTTGTCGGATTGGACCAATTCTTGGAGCTTGCTTTTGTAGTCCCCGTCTTCCTGATGCAAGGTTTTGGCAATAACCGGAAAAACTGCCTTATCAAGAATCTTGTAGACTTCCGAAAAGCCTTTGTCGAGAAAAACCGCCCCTAACAACGCTTCAAAAGCGTCGGCGAGAATCGCTGGTTTTTCGCGACCGCCGCTTTTATCTTCACCCCGTCCAAGAAGAAGGTATTCGCCAAGGTTGAAACTGCGGGCGTAGCCGGCCAAACTGGCTTCGCAAACTTCTTGGGCGCGTTTCTTGGTCAAGACACCTTCGGGTTCGTCGAGGTTATCGAACAAGTACTTGCCAACGGCAAGATCAAGAACAGCGTCACCGATGAACTCTAATCGCTCGTAGCTTCTTGTTTGGGTCTCGTTAGCGTAGGAAGAATGGGTGAGAGCCCGTAAAAGCAGGCTTTCATCGCTGAATTTTAGTTTGAAATAAGTTTGAAGTTTCTTAATATCACTCATCTGCCTCAGCCTGCCTTGTTGCTTCTAGATAGTGTTCGACTTTGGTGAAAACTTCGTTTCTTACGATGGTTGCGGCTTGCCTGATGGCATTATAAAAACCATACGCTTTTGATGCGCCTTGAGCCTTGATGACCGGACGATATAGTCCATAGATAAGAGCTCCGCCGATTTCTTCGGGGGACATCGAACGTTTCAGATCTTTAAGGGCTTTTCTGGCGAATAGAGCTCCGATCTTGCTCATGAGCGAACTCGTCAACTTCTGTTTGAGCAGTTTGCCCATGCCGCTGGCGGTGCCTTCCATCGTCTTCATCACGATATTGGCGGTAAAACCGTCAGAAATCAGGATATCGCAAGGCGGATCAAGAACTGACTTAGGCTCGACATTGCCATAGAATGAAAACAAATCAGATGCTTTGAACAACTGAAATACTTCCTTGTCAAGTTCTCGGCCTTTGCCGTCTTCGGTACCGATATTGATCAAACCGACACTTGGGTATTCTCTTCCAAGGACTTCCTTCGCATAGACGACGGCAAAGTAAGCCTGCTGCAGCATATGTTCGGGCCGGATTTCGAGATTGGCACCGCAATCAAGCAATATTGTCGGTTTACCCGAAAGCGAAGGAATGACCGGAGCGATAGCAGTGCGTTTGAATCCCGGCATTCGACGGACCAAGATATGCGCGCCGGCAATCAAAGCTTGAGTGGCACCGCTGCTGACAACAGCGTCATTTTCGGCTTTTCTGAGGCTTGAAAGCGCCATCGCCATCGAAGAATCAGGGTGTTCCTTGATCGCCTTGATCGGGTTTTTTTCACCCATATCGATTACGAAGTTCGTTTCAATGACGTTTATCCGCTCTGGATTATGCAAATACTGGGCGATCTTTTCGGGATCGCCGTAGAGGTTGATTTCGATATCTGGCATATTCTTGATTGCGAGCATCGCGCCCTCGACTTGCTCTTTGGGAGCGTAGTCGCCGCCCATGGCATCAACACCGATTTTGATCATGATTCCACCTCCGGTAGTCTAAGTATATCATATATTAATCCAAAATATATGAATCGATTTTTTGAAACGCGTCATGGACAAGTTTTTTTGCGAGTTGGTCGTTCGCTTCAAGAACCCACTTCGCATCTTCAAGCGCGCGCTTGAGAATTTCCTCATCCAGAATCAAATTGGCCATTTTGAATCTCATGATCCCGGTCTGTTCGTCACCAAAGACTTCTCCCGGTCCGCGAAGCCTCAAATCTTGAAGGCTGATCTGAAAGCCGTCAGTTTCCTTTTCGAGGATCTCGATTCTCTTTGGACCATCCAAATTAGGATCAGAAACCAGATAGCAGTAGCCCTTTTCAAAGCCTCTGCCGATTCTTCCGCGAAGCTGATGAAGTTGTGACAAGCCAAAACCATTAGCGCTGAGGATCACCATTATCGTGGCGTTAGGAACATTCACACCAACTTCAACCACGGTTGTCGAAACCAATATCTGCACTTCGTTTTGATAAAACCGTTCGAGTACATCTTCTTTTTCTTGACTTTTTTGTCTGCCATGCAAATAGCCGATCTGATAATTGCCAAGACAGGAATGCTCGATTTCTTTTTTGAATTCTTCGAGCGAAAGTTGTGTCCTCGTATCGCTCTCGCTGATCAGCGGGACGATAAAATATGCTTGCCTTCCCTTATCTATTTCTTTTTTAGAGAAGGCGAAAACCTGATCCAAATCTTGATACTCCACGATTTTCGTCTCGATCGGTTGCCTGCCTCTAGGCAACATCCGGATTGTCGAAATCTCCATATCGCGAAATAAAGTGATTGCCAGGGTTCTCGGAATCGGTGTCGCCGTCATCAACAACACATCCGGAGTCTGTCCCTTTCTTCTCAAAATTTGCCGTTGTTTGACACCGAATCGGTGGTGTTCATCGATCACGACCAAGCCGAGGGAGTGAAAATCAAGATCGCTCTGGATCAAGGCGTGCGTGCCGACTAAAACATCGATTTCTCCCGATTGCAGGCGCTCTAGGATTGAGACTCTATCCTGTCTGCCGGTGCTTCCGGTCAAAACGGCGGCGCGGATCTTTAGTCTTTCAAGGTAATGTTTGATCTCCCGATGGTTCTGCCAGGCTAGAATTTCGGTTGGGGCCATCACCGCAACTTGGTAGCCGGCGGTACAGACGGCTAAAATCGCTAAAATGGCGACGATTGTCTTTCCGCTTCCGACTTCGCCTTGTAAGAGGCGATTCATCGGATGGCCGCTTTTAAGATCGCCAAAGATTTCGTTAGTGGCCAATTTCTGATCATCACTGAGAGCAAACGGCAAAGAGCCGATGAACTCGCGAACACGGGTGATATCGTATTTCTTGGGTGTCTTGAAGACGCGAAGATTAAGTTTTCGGTAGCCTTCGATCATCAAGGCGAAATCCAAAAACTCGCGATACTTGATCCTATATGCCGCTGTTAGGGTGTCTTCCCTGGTTTTCGGCAGGTGGACGATTTTCATAAACGACTTCTTATCCATAAGATTGTTTCTTTGTTTGATAAAATCGGGCAGATCCTCTTTGACGTTATTCAAGTATTCAGGCAAAGCTGACTTCACTAAATTATGGAACTGTTTGCTAGAAAGGCCTTCCACTTGATAAATCGGGATAATTCCCTCGTGAAAGTTTTTTGCCAACACGACATCGCTCGCCGTGAAAACACCAAAATTATGGGTAAATTTACCGCTAATCACGACTTTATTGCCTTGTTTCAAACTGCTAGCCAAAAACTCGCGGTTGAAAATGACAACCTTGAAGACCACATTTGAAATATTGAGAGAAAACTCTAGTTTAGTCAGACGTCGACGGATAAAAAAGACGGAAGCGTCCGCCTGAATGGTTCCTTCAAGTGTGATCTCGACACCGATTTGCGCATCTATAAATTCTGCGATCCGCTTATCCTCGTATTTGGCGGGAAAAGTCTCGAGGAGCTCGCTCGGGGAAGCTATCTTTTGTTTCTTGAGTTTTTTGGCAGTAGCTTCACCAATACCTTTGATTTGTTCAAGTTCCATCTGGCTCCTTCTTTCTTTCACTCATTATATAGAAAAAAAAGGGCATTTTCAATACCCTTTTACTCAACTGCAATAATGTAGGAGTAAATCTCTTGGCCGCCTTTGATGACTTCGATTTCAACACCAAATTCATTCCTTACAGACTTTTCCAAGCGGTTCGTTTCTTCGTCAGGAACATCGAGACCGACCATAATCGTGATGATTTCCGCTTTGTCATCAACCATTGACTTCAACAGCGACCAAACGGTCTCATAGCGTTCCTTGTGGCTAGAGACGATTTTGTCGTCATAGATGCCCATATAATCGCCTTTATCAATTAACAGCCCGTTATTGGTGCTCTGACGAATGGCATAGGTGACTTCGCCGGTCTTGACGTTTTTGAGATGGCCTTGCATATCATCTAGGTTTTGGTCGATATCTTGGGTCGAATCAAACATCGTGAGCGAAGCATACCCTTGGGCGATCGTCTTGGCGGGGAGAACGCGGACATCCTTGCCTTCGATCAGTTTGGCAGCTGTCTGGGCTGACAAAAGAACGTTTTTATTGTTTGGGATGATGATGATATGTTCAGCGCTGATTTTCTCAGAAGCATTCACAAAATCCTCAATCGAGGGATTCATTGTCTGCCCGCCGTCGATGATGTAGTCAACACCCATCTCCACAAAAGTGTCTTTCAAACCATCGCCATTAACGACGGCGACGATGGCATAACGTTTCTTGATGCCAGGAGCGACAGAATGGCTGTGATCGTGTCCGCAGATGGCTTCGCCTTCATGAACATGATCGTGCGGGTCGTGGAGCGTGATCTCGGTGTGCTGAAGCGCCATGTTCTCAATTTTCAAGTTGACGAAAAAGCCAAAGTGCTGGGCTAGATTTAGAGCGTCTCCCGGAGTCTTGGTATGGATATGCACCTTCAGGATGTTTTCGTCTTGGACGACGACAAGCGAATCGCCAAGCGGCGAAATCATGTCGACAAAATCCTTTTGGCTGAACTCATCCATTTTTTGGATTTGCATGATGAACTCCGTGCAATAGCCATAGTCTTTTCCTTCGGCAATCTGGG
>JAQVPE010000201.1 GCA_028702245.1 Candidatus Izemoplasmatales bacterium | reverse complement strand
CCAGATAATAGCGTTTTTCGATGGCTTCTCCAAGGGAGAAGGATTTTCGGGGCAGGACGCCCTGATCGCGGATATAGGGAAACAACTGGTCGCGCGCAAGTGGCGGCATCACAATGCCGAAGGCGTCTTTTTGATGTTTGAGAATCGATTTCAGGCTTGTCATCCCGTGTACGTAGTCGATGCTTGTTTCCGGGTGCGAAGCCAAATAGTGATCAAGAAAATCTTGGACCCACTTGATCGTCTCAAAGGGACTGTCGGGGGTCAGAACAAAGTTTTCTTGGTTATCGTATAAGACTTTGAGGGCTTCCGAACCGTAGCTAGCGCGATTCAGTTCATCAAGAAAATCGCGATCGGCGTTGTAAACGATGCGGTGGATCGGTTCGAAGGCAAGACCCTTGTCATAGATCGAGATCAACTCGACTAGGGCATAGCGGGCTGGGTGATGATCTTGGATTGATGGATCAAGAGTCTTTTTTAGGTTTTCCCAGCAGACTTTGGCGGCAGCCAGCGAATGGTTGCCGTCGCCAACGATGAGCGGGGTCTTTTCAACAATAGAAACCAGACCATCGATCAACGGTTGCGAGTCTTTGATATGATAGCCGCTAAGATGGCCGCCGCCCATATTGAGTTCAAAATCGTAGATGATCGGATACATACTCCGCTTCTTGTAAACATCGTCGATGATACCATCCTGATCATCGATCAAGACCAATACATGCGGCAATTCCAAGGATGCGTTCTCGCGAATCTTGACTCTGGGAGGAATCCGTTCCGGAACTGTTTTTTCGGAAGCGACGATCTTGCCTTTATGACCTTCAGCGTACTCGTAACAATCGAGGTCGATCAAAACCATGAGACCCGTCCTTTGCGGATTCATGGGTGTTTGTCTGTCGACGAGGACAACGCCTTTCAAAGGGGTGAACATTCCGCTCCTAAGATAAAGATCCATATTCTCGTTGACAGCGCAGATCCTGGTTTCAAACCCCATGCCGAGGTAAGCCTCGGGCAAAATCAGATGGTAGGTCGAAGGAACGTTGTCCACGAGTTGGTGGACGTTGTTCCAGTACTCGATCTCGCTCGTGAACTGGTCACAGGCGATACAAGCCCATTTGTGAAGGTCGATGGTAGACTTGGGCAGTAATAAGTCGGGTGATTCAAGGACTGCCATGTCAATACACGCCCTGGTCGAGCATCGCTTGGTAGACTTTCATGAAACCGGCGATATTGGCGCCGATCACGAGATTGCGATGGTCGGTATATTTTCTGGCTTCGGAATAGGCTTGTTGGAAAATGGAGGTCATGATATGTTGCAGTTTTTCATCGACTTCCTGGTAAGTCCAAGGATAGTGCATCGCGTTTTGCGTCATCTCGAGACCGCTGACGGCGACGCCGCCGGCATTAGCAGCCTTGCCGGGAGCGAAAAGGACGTCCGCGTGCTGGAGGCATTTGGTGGCGTCGAGCGTCGTCGGCATGTTCGCACCTTCGGCGACCAAGAAGCAGCCGTTTTTGACCAAGGCTTCCGCGCCTTCAAGCGGCAGTTCGTTCTGGGTGGCGCAGGGAAGAGCGATATCGCAAGGAGTCTTCCAAATCTCCGTGGGATTGGCATTATAGGTAGCGTTCGAACGGTATTCGAGATACTTCGTCGAAAATTCGGGAGCGTCGTTTGTGAGCATCTTGACGATGTCGAGATCGATGCCGTTAGGATCGTAGACGAAGCCGTTGACGTCAGAAAGAGCGACGACCTTGGCTCCGAGTTCCCGGGCTTTGAGGGCCGCAAACAAACCAACCTTGCCGGCTCCGGAGATAATGATGTTCTTGCCGGTCAAAGTATCGTTCCGGTAAACTTTGAGCATTTCCCTGACAAAATAGAGCAACCCGTACCCGGTCGCTTCTTTCCGAACCAAAGAACCGCCATAGGTGAGTCCTTTGCCGGTCAAAACGCCGGTGGATTCGTTGATGATTTTCTTGTACATGCCGTACATAAAACCGACTTCTCTGAAGCCAACGCCGATGTCGCCGGCGGGAACGTCGGTATCGGGACCGACATGGCGGAAGAGTTCGAGCATGAAATTCTGGCAGAAACGCATGATTTCGCCGTCCGAATGACCGCGGGGATCGAAATCGGCTCCGCCTTTGCCGCCACCCATCGGGAGGCCGGTAAGGGAATTCTTGAATGTTTGCTCAAAAGCCAGAAACTTCAAAATCGACTCATTGACGGACGGATGGAACCGGATACCGCCTTTGTACGGACCGATCGCCGAATTGAATTGGACCCGGTAGCCGCGGTTGACATTGACTTTTCCTTGATCGTCGATCCAGGTGATGCGGAACTTGATCAGCCTTTCGGGTTCGATGATCCGTTCCATGATCCCGTACTTTTGGATTTTCGGGTCGGCTAAGACGATGAAGTCCATCGCCTCAAAAAACTCCTCGACCGCCTGGAGATACTCGGGTTGTCCGTCGTTGCGGGCGGAAACCTGCTTGAACAAATCATTCAAATACTCACTTTTAAACATCTGTTTTTCCTCGCTTTACATGTATTTTGTAGTGCGGTCGCTTTTGGCCGCAACTCGATAAGACCGAAAAAAAAGCATAAATTCAAAAAATTTAGCCTAATTAATGGAAATATTCACAATTTATCGCTGCTTGACGATGACGGGTTTTCTTCCATACTCATATTATACAATGAAAGCGCTTTTTTCTCAAGGATAATTTTTGACAAAAATAGCTTTTGCGTAAACCGGCGCAAATCAACATCATAAAAGGAATGCAAATTGGAACATATTTCGTTATTGTATTGCCAAGTTGC
>JAQVPE010000014.1 GCA_028702245.1 Candidatus Izemoplasmatales bacterium | reverse complement strand
CGCGTTCGGTAACGATGAGGTCGACGTCCTCGCCAGGAGTAGTGATAGTCCTGACTTGTTCCTTGATAAAAGGAATTCTCGCTTTGGCAAGAGTCGAGGTGATGATCGACAGTTTGGCTCCGTGGGCGGTATCGGCGTGACCGCCGCTGCCGCCAATGATCTTGCCAAAGGAATCGGTCGTCACGTTGACATTGAAGTCGAGGTCGACTTCCGCGGCGCCGAGAATGACCAAATCAAGTTTATTGACGATCGCCTCAATCTCATAAGGATTGCCATACATTGAAGCGCTGATAGCGATGTGATCATCGTTTTCACGATATGATCTAACAGCATCAAGATCAAAGCATTGAACATCATATAGTCTCTTGAAAAGGCCTTCTTTCAACATTTCCACAAAATACGAGGTTATTCCTCCCGAAGCGAATGACCCTTTGATATCGTTTGTGATCATTATTTTTTTGATGGCATCCGCTACAGCAAGAGATGTGCCTCCGGCTCCGGTTTGCATTGAAAATCCGTTTTTGATGACTCCCAGTTCATGAACCAACTGAGCCGTATCGCGGGCAATTTTAAGGCCGATCGGATCCCTGGTGATCCGTGTTGTGCCAGAAACGATTCCTTTGGCATCGCCAAGCGATGGAACTTTCACGACAATATCTACATACCGATGATCAAACTGCCATTTCGGAAGTTCATCCACAATCGTGTCAGTAATGAGGACGACCTTCTTAGCGTATTTTAAGTCGCTAATCGCATAGCCGAGTGTGCCGCAGGCGTTAGGGCCAAAGGCTCCGGACCCGTTGCCTTCTTTGTCAACTGCAGGACAGGCGAGAAAAGCAACATCGATCTTGATTTCTCCCGATTCAATTGCTCTCGCCCGGCCGCCATGGGTATGCATGAAAAGTTTGCCCTTGAGCGAACCAGAGCCGATGATATCTGAAATTGGTCCATTCAAATAGTTGGTGTGGATATCGATGATGTTCCCGTTTTGAATGAGGTCGCCGATTTCGTATTCGGGGAAGATCGAACTGGGAGCGATGTTGATGTTTTTGATGTCGGCCTCTTTGATCAGTTTGGCAATCAGATTCATGACGCCGTCCCCACTACGCAGATGATGATGAAACGAAAGCGTCATTCCCGGTTTGATATCTAATTCGATAAACGTTTTTTCCAAGTTATCGGAAAAGACGACTTTTTTTGAAGTCGGTTTTTCCTCAATCAATTTGCGATCCCTTAATCGGAAATCATCAGAAGAAACATAGGCTCGTCTGTTGCTTGGAACGCTCCTTCCAAGGCTATTCTTCATCAAAATCACCAAGCATCTGATATTCTTTTGCCCGATTCAAAGTCTTCATGGCGCGTTCGATAATTGGTTTATCGATCATCTTGCCATCAAGGCTGAAAACTCCCAAGCCTTTCTTGCTGGCTTCTTTATCTGCTTTGATCACTTTGAGCGACCAAGCGACTTGGTCTTGTCCGGGCGAGAATTTATCATTGATTATTGCGATTTGACGAGGATGGATCGCGGCCTTGGCACTCATGCCCAGCATGACTCCGTTTTGACAATCCTGATTCAACCCCTCATCATCCATGACGTCGGTGAAAGGGGTGTCGATCGCGATCAGGCCATAAGCCTTACAGGTTGTCGCGATTAAGGAGCGTGGGTAGACAAGCGCCTCTCCCGAAAGCGTCCTTTTGATTTCCAGATCCGAGCAATAGTCCTCAGCTCCGAAAAGCAAGGCTTTCACTCTGCTTGTGGCTGCTATCTTATGGGCATTGATCAGTGAGCAGGCAAGCTCGATGATGGGAATGATATCGATTCTCTTCTCGATCTGTTTGTTTTGTTCTAGTTGAAATAGGTCGCTACCCAATTTCTGAGTGGTCTGGATCGACGCTTTTGGCAAAACGATATAATCGATTTTATCAGAAACGATGCTTCCGAGATCTGCATCATAAAAAGGTGAATCCGGCGCATTGATCCGTACCGCTATTTTCTTGGGAGGAGTTGGGTTATTGTTAAAAAAATCCTGAAGCAGATGCCTGGCATTGTCTTTTTCGCCGGCGTGGACCGAATCTTCCAAATCAAAGATTACGACATCGGCACCGAAGACATCGGCGTTTTGAACCATGGATGGATTGTTTCCTGGAACAAACAAAAAACTTCTCATTTTTCGTCCCCCATTCTCCTAAGCGCGGTCAAAAGCCGCGCTCTGATCGTATAATCAAGCGCGCCCTTGTCTTCAATGGTCACTTCAAGTTTGTCGATATTCTTCTCTTTCAGAGTATCGCGGACGACCTTTTCAATCTGATCATGAAAAAGAAGATCGACAATGCTATGGATGTCGATGATCAAACTCTCGCTCGGGCGTACTGTGACGAGCACATCATTCGATTCGAGGCTACCCGCAATGCCAACCTTCATTGTAATTCACTCCTTATGAGCGATCGTTGCTAACTGCTAAGACGCGTCCCATTTCGTTTTTGATGATCATGTAGCCCTCATCGACGCCCATGCCGGGTTTGGCCAAACACTGGTCAGCCTCGCAAGCAATGGCGATGTTGGTCGTCGTCTTTGATGAGACATCGGTTTCATTGCAGCTGCCGCCGCAATAGGATCCGACTTTTTTCATGTTGCAGTAAAGAATCGCTTCGATGATATTGTTGATGCCGCCAAGATCGGGGCATTTGATTTGAAGCATCTTTCCGGCCATGTTATCCGCAAAGTAAATGATATCCTCAAGGGTGTTGCACCATTCGTCGGCGACAATTTCGATCGTGGAATTTCGTTCATCAAGCATTTTTGTAAGATCTCTTAGGGCAATCATGGTGTCTTCGCGGTTGCCACCGTCGATCGGGCCTTCGATTCGAAGTTTGAAGGGTTGAGCCAGTTTTTCCAGTTCGATCATATAATCGACGATTTTATCGAGATCATTGTCAAAAGCGATTCCGATAGTTCCGTAAACATCAAGATGCAAAACCGGTTGATAATCTGATTTGGTTCTGTACTTAAGGATTCTACCTGAAAGCCAGGAAATGTACTGCGCAAGGATCTCGCCTTTGTTACCGAGTTTGTTTGGGATATTGTTGATGAGCCCGTGAGGGAGAACATCAGCTTCTTTTAAAATCATCTTGTCAACGTTGTTGTAACGATCATCGCCGCTTTGCGTGAAAACGGGAATCGGCTTATAGACCTCGCTACTTATATTATACTCTTTTCTGACAAGTTGTGCCATTGTCACTTGGTGATACTCCGCAGTAACTGACAACAGGGCCTGTGTGATACCGTAGCGAATAGCCGTATGCAGGCGTTTTCCATTAATACTCATCCGGTCATATTTTTCCGCTAGAGGACGAAAAACATCAATGTCTTCCTTCATGAGAAGCGGGATCAGGTTTGTTTCCATGAAGGGAATATAATCATCGGCGAGAAATAACGGGTCCCGGCCTCCGGTACCTGAATATTGGACCGCACAGCAGTCGCCGTATCCGCTAACTCCGTTTTCAAGAACAATCCTGATCGAGATGGCTTCGCCCTTTTGCCTTACCGCACTGAAGCCTTCGATCACGGGATCGCCTTGGTACATGAAACCATCATTGGCTGCGCCTTTCTTGATTGCCTTTTGGTCATCAAAGAAAAAGCCGGTGTATGATTTAGTCAAATAGATTTTTTTGATTTTCATTTTCCTAGTCCTTCGTCGGTCTGCCGATTAAGTTGCCCTTGCTGACAGAGTATACATCATCGACAGTTAATTTGAATGATACTTCACGATTTTCATTTTGAGCGCGTTCTTTGATTTTTAAGCGATGAAACTCTTTGATGTCTTCGGTAAAACCGAGATTACCAAAGTCAAGGATGCGAATGTTACCTTCATTGTCTCTGGCGGGGAACACTTTACCAAGGTTATACTTGCTTGGGGCAAACGGGATGTCCAGAAGTCCTTGTTCAAAGGCTTTGACTACTCCCTGGGCGAGATCGCCTTTGCCGGCTTCAAGCACAAACTTGATCAGGCTATCGACTTCTCTTTCGATTTGTTCTCTTTCAAAGATCAATTTCCCGCTTTCGACAATGAACTGCCTCTGTAAGAGTTTGGTAACGAATTTTGATGCCTTGATCGCTTCGCCGTTTGCTTCTTTGGTCGGAATTCCAATCGATTCATGAGTTGTCTTAGTGATCATCTTATGGGTCCCGGAAAGCGTGGCGACCGTTGAACTCATCGCGATCAACGCCATCGCTTTTGCTTCATCGGCGGGGAACCCGCCCATCCATTGATGGAACACTGTAGTTACTACCACATCTTTATGTCCAAACTGTTCAAGGTATCTTTCCGTTTGGTTTTGGAGGGCGTGGATAGCGGCGATGTCTTGGATGATATTGCCACCCATTCCATAACCGACAGAAATGTTCTTGACTCCTTGTTCGGCCGCAAGCAAAGCTTCGATGATGCCGACGGCATTGGAGATCGAAGGTGGAACCAAAGTGCCGGTCAATGGTCCAAAGGGCTCACGATTCAAAGTGATTCCTTGTTCTTCATAGAAGCCAACCAAACGGTCGCAGTATTGCCAGTATCTAAGACTTACATCAAGCGGAACCGATTTTGCGTAGGGAATGTTGTAGGAGATGCCGCCACCTTCATTAGAGGTCCATCCAGCAGCGTGGGTTATCTCCGCAAGCAACCTTGCATCGGGAGTTCCGTGACGAGCCTGGAGCGGAAGATCGACGGCTTCGAGAACGCGTTTACAACCGGCAACGCCATGGTTGACTGCGGGGAACCCATTAAGCAGTGCTCGTCCGAGCCGTTCGCTTTCCTTGATTCCTTTTTCAGCTTCGAGATAGCGATTTTGTCTCGTATAGCTGTCAATCGTCGAAGGCAGAAAATCAGCACCCGCATTTTGCAAAAACGAAAGCAACTTGATATGCTCATCAACGATCGGAACCCCGGCTCGGGGCTGGATCATCGTGATCCGCTCGTTTTTTGCCTTGATCAATTTAAGGGCAAAGTTTTTCTCTTCCGGTATTTGTCTTAAATATGCCAAAGAGGCTGAAAAATCCAGGGCCGGATCGCTACCGGTTTGCCAACCGGAAAGAACTTGCTTCCGTTCCTCAAAAAATTCAGCTTCTGTCAGTTTCTTGTTTTTAAGTTCCATTCTTATACCTTCTTCTCAAGTGGCATCAGGTGTTTTTTCATGATTTTAAGCGCTAGTGCTGGTTCTGTCTGGCTCAACAAGCCCATTGAGGCCAAGAGGTAATCCTTGTCAAGCAAATACTTCGGATCATGTGGCCGCAATTCTCCGGGCATGTTCTTGATGTTGGTGGCTTGAAAGAGAATTTCTGAAGGAGCTTTGGAGTTGATGACAACGCCGCCGGTTCCAATCACGTATTCCACACCGGTCAGGTCTTTACCGATTTGGTTGTAGATGATCCCCATCGGCGTCAGCACTTCTTCGATTCTGCCAACATGCCGGTTCATCGCCCGATAGACGCACATCTCGGCAAGGAGTTGGTCGACATATTCGTCATGAGGGTTGTTTGGAACCATATCGACGTGGCTATAGCGATAATTGACTTCTTTTTCAAGATCAACGTTTTTGGCCTTATTGATTTGGATGACTTCTTCCTTGGTCAAGGTTTTGATGATTCCCGGAGCTGAATAGCGCATTCCGAGATCGCCTTCGACTGTTCTTTTCGCAAAAGGTTCTTCAAGGCCGTGCAAAACAACATCGCTTCTGTTCGTTGAATTGCAGATCGAGTACATATCGGTCGTCGCCCCGCCGACATCAGTCAATACGATATCGCCTAAACCAGCTTCATCAAGATATCCCTTAGAAAGCAATTCGGCAGCTTGCAAAACAGCTTCCGGTGTCGGCAGAATGACCCTGTCGATTTCTGCTTCGATTTTCTTGATTCCCTTGGCTTCGATGATTTGTTTCAAGAAGATTTCTCTGATTTTGTCGCGAGCGCTTCTGACATTGAGTATATTAATTTTGGGCATGACATTCTCGCTAATATATCCGTTGATGCCATATTCGTGGAATATATCCTCGATTTCATCCTGACAGGATCTGTTTCCGGCGTAGACGACTGGAATCTTGATTTTGGCTTCTCCGAGTTTGCGCGCATTGAAAAGAACGCTCTCGGTGTTGCCGCCATCGGATCCTCCGGCCAGGAGAATGATGTCAATCTTGTAATCCGCGATGTTTTGGATGTCTCTTTTAGTGAGATGGTGGGCGCAAACAAGATCAACCTTTGCGCCGGCGCCAAGACAAACGCGTTTTGTGGCTTCGACCGTCAGTTCCTGAACCAGGCCAATGGCCGCCATCTTCAAACCGCCCGCAGCTGATGAGCAGGCAATCGTATGATCAAATTTGATATTGCTACTTAGTTTCTGATATAGGATTTTCAGAGCGTTATGATAGCCGTCGCGGATGTCGGTTGCGACGGTAGTGAAATGGGAAGCCGTTCCGATAATATCGCCAAAAGCGGCATCCACTGCCGTTAGTTTGGTGAAAGTCGATCCGAAATCAATCAACAAATAATACCTCATGTTATTCTCCCAAATCGGCTTTAATGTCTCCGAGTGCTTTTTCGATTGATGTTCCCGGAGGGTATACTCGGTTGAACCCCATTTGCAGGAACCTTTCTTTTACTTCGGTAAAGTCCTGTTTGCCAACGACGATGTTGCCGCCGACATATAGAATTATATCTCCGATACCCGCTTCGATGCACTTATCGCGCATTCCCCGGCAATCAAGTTCGCCGTGTCCGTAAAGTGAGGAAACGAGAATCAGTTTGGCGTCTGTCTCGATCGCAGCGTTGATAAAATCCTCCAGCGATGAAAGAACGCCGATATTGATGACGTTGTATCCGGCATTAGTGAGTGTAAATTCGATAATCTTGTTGCCAACGGCGTGAACATCGGCTCCGATGACGCCAATAACAATTGATTTCATTGCAATCCTTTCTGTAGTTGGTGATTCGTTGTTTGTTGCCAAATCTAATTGGAAGGCGGGAGCCGGGATTACCGGATGGGGTAATCTCGGCTCCATACCATATCCATTTAAAGAAGTTTTCTAATAATAAGTTACGGTGTTACAAGATCGGTTCTTGTGCAATTGACATGTGAAGCATCACTCCCATAAAATCAACCTTAATGAGGCAATTTTCTAAAAAAAAGTGATAACAATGAAAATTGGCCTAAAATAGCCACTTAAAAATGAATTGAACAATTGATGAATCTTTTATTTTCATGTCTTTTTATACAATGATACCGCGCCTGGATGTTATTTTGATGCTCTGGCAAGCAAAAACAAGAGATCGCTCAAACGGTTCAAATAACTGCCGCATTGATCGAGGTCGGTGCGTTTCATTGCATATACAAATGCAAAAAAACGTCTTTCGGTGCGTCTTGCGACAGCTCTGGCAAAGTCGATCCAAGAACCTTCGTACGTGCTGTCGCTCCCAGGAAGCACAAAGGCTTTTTCCAAGTCGACCTTTTCCATGATTTTCTCTTCAAACGACTCCAGCCAAGCAACTTCATTATCGGTTATAAGTTTAAGTTTTGCATAATTGGGATGATTTGGCAAAGTCGCGATCATTGAGTTGATTTGTTGGAGATGGCCTTGGATAATCTGAATTTCTTTTAAGTTTGTCAAATGGAAACATATTCCCAAACAGGAACTGAGTTCGTCGATTGTTCCTAAAGCTTCAAATAAAGCGCTGTCCTTTTGGTGTCTTCCGCCAGAATAGTCGCTCGCAAATCCTTTGTCACCGGTTTTGGTTGAGATATTCTTGATGTTAGTCGACTTCATGAAGTCCCTCCTTGCCTAATTCTATACTATTATACACCCTTCTCGCGTTCAATTAACTCGAGTATCGCAAATGAGGCAACATCTTCGGCGAATTTGCCAGGTCCGAATCCGGCATCATAGCCAAGTTCCTTTGCCAGTTCATGAGTGATTCTTGCCCCTCCGGCAATCAAAATGACTTTGTCCCGCATGTTTTCGGCCTCAAGCAATTCAACGAGCTCAGTCAAGCTCTTGAGGTGGATATCCTTTTGCGTAACCGTTTGACTGACGAGCAGGACGTCGGCTTTGAGCAATTTGGCTTGTTTCACAAACTCTTCGTTTGTGACTTGGCTGCCAAGATTATAAGCGCTTATATGTTTATAGCGTTCAAGCCCATAATGACCGGCAAAACCCTTCATGTTCATGATCGCGTCGATGCCGACCGTGTGAGCATCAGTCCCGGTCGAAGCGCCGACAAAAACGATGTCGCGGCCGAGTTTGGCTTCGATCAACTCTTCAATTTCTTCACGTGAATGGGTCGGAGTTGTAACTTCTTCGACATGGATCTTGTCGAGATCCACAAAGAAGGGAACGGTGCCATAAATGACGAAGAGCGAATAACCATCGCCGATCGACTCGGAATCCACTACTTGCGGATCGACCATCCCCATTGCTTTTGCGATGGTTTTACTGGCGGCTATTCCCCGGGCATCCGGATTAAGAGGCAAAGTGAAGCTGATTTGGACTTTGCCGTCAGAAAGCGTATCACCGTAGGGTCTGATCTTCATTTAACTCACCTTCCATCGCCAATGCTATGACATTGATATATTCTTTTTTCTTCGTCACGACTCCGTCGAGGCCCTTACCGCCGGTATAAGGGCGTTTGACACCAGCAAAGACCCCCATCTCAAGGGTTTTGAAAAGACCATTTTTATGAACTTCTGTTAGAAGCGCTTCTGCGTTTTCCAAAACCGTCTTGGCTCTTGTTTCAATCAAGCCGCCCGGCTTGAAACTGATTTCATCTTTGAAAGAAGCAAGAGCGTTTTGAACTAGTTTTGCGTTTTCGATCGCTAGATAACGATCAGACATGAAGGGGGTATGGATCGCTTCGGTCATCATCCCGAGCAAATGGATTGATTGCCCGGTGATATTGGTGATCATGTTGAACATGGTGTTTTGTTGGTAGGCGCGGAAAATGTTGCCCGTGATATGTTTCGTCGGCGGCATATACTTTAAGGGGGCGTTCGGAAAGATTTCTCTTGCCATCTGGGCTTGAGCAAGTTCCAACAAGAAGCTGTCTTTGATTAGCGGATCAATTTCAAAAGCATGTCCCAAACCCATCAAGCTTTCATCTAAATAAGCTTCCTTGGCAAAGGCCTCGTTGATAAATTGGGAAGCCAGTACCGTATGTGCTTCCTCGACGGCATCGCTTGTGGTCAGATAGTTATCTTCACCAGTATTGATAATGATGCCGGCATAAGCATTGATCAACCGGGAAAAGTATTGGTCGATGAAGGTTCTTTGCATATTGATATCACGAAAAATAATACCGTATAGACTATCGTTAAGCAGTATATCAAGCCGTTCTAAAGCAGCCATCGCCGCAATTTCCGGCATGCAAAGGCCGG
This sequence comes from Candidatus Izemoplasmatales bacterium, assembly GCA_028702245.1. Taxonomy (GTDB): domain Bacteria; phylum Bacillota_I; class Bacilli_A; order Izemoplasmatales; family Hujiaoplasmataceae; genus JAAYZB01. The sequence goes on along the minus strand of JAQVPE010000014.1, from coordinate 1,921 downwards.
AAGCGTAGTTGACGAGGCTGATATAGCGGTTTTCTGTTTTCGCCACTTCATCAAGGGCTTCGCGCATCAATTTGAAGTTCGCCTGGGTTGCGTATGTTCCTCCAAACCCTTCCGTGGTGATGCCAAAAGGAACATAATCTAGCAAAGATTGTCCGGTTGACCTGATGACGGCGATGATATCGGCTCCGGCTTTGGCGGCCGCTTTTGCCTGAACCACATCTTCGTAGATGTTCCCGGTGGCGACGATCACATAGATTTGGGTTTCTTTGTTGGGGTATTCCCCCTTGAGTTTTGTTCTAATATTGCGGTTGTTTTTGATCTTTGTCAGCTTCTTATTATAATAAGGATATAAAATGCTGATTGTATCATTTTTGCTAAGAAGCGGATAACCGGTCAAATTAACTTTGCCTTCAAGATAGTTCTCGATCAATTTGGGCAAACCCAACCCAGTGGCTTTGATTGCGCTTGAAAGATATGTTGAAACACCCAAACCTAGATCGCCATTGGTTTTGATATCATCAACGATCAGATTGACGATTGGCACATCGAATTTGTCCACACCATCGATGCCAAGCAAACGACAGACGGTTCTTTCGATGGTCACCGTGGTGTGTTGATGGATGAAATCATGGATGTTTTTAGCGATTTTATTAGCCGTTTGCCGGCAATTTTCGATTCGTTTTGGATCGAGATTCAGTTTATTCATCTATTTCACCAACTTCTGTCATGACATTTATCACTTCTAAACCCAGTCTGTTCGCCAACGCTTTTTCTAGTTCGCCTTCTTGATAAGCATAGCCCCTGACTGATTGGGGGTTGACGCAGACGGCGACAAGGTTGACCGGATTCATGACCCTTATCCTCTTGCTTAAGTGTTCGATGTGTTTTACCAAGGAATCATCGATTTGCATACTGATGGGATCATTCATCACCAAAATGAATTTCTTTGCTTTGTCCTTGAGCATCAATTTCAAAAAGGAAGCGCCAACGGCGTTCGGAACATATAGATACCCCCAGCCCGGTTGAACCCAGGCAATAACACTTTCGGGTTCGATAAGAGTCGATCCGCCATCGTATTCATGGATATTGTCAAGATTGTCGATGGCGGTGATCTTGGTGTGATCTTTCAAATACATTAGATTTGATTCAACCGCTTCTAATCTCAGTTTATGGACGATCGCTTCGGCGTCTTTCAAAACGGTCTCCAGTACCACAGAGCGGTTTGCCCCAATGACAAGGATCGTTGCCGTTGCCAAGCGGGCGGGCGATTGCCTTGAAAAGGCCCCGTCGATGAAGACTTTGTCAGCACCGATTTCAAGCATTCTCTTGATCGTATTTTCCATATCTACGATTGCCGAAGGCCCGGCAATCAGAACATTGCCGGCTTTAATGATCCTCGCGATCACTATTTGTCCAAGGGGAGATCGATATTTTGTGGTCTCAACTATATCGTAGTCTGCTTCGAAAACATCAAGGCATTTTTCAGCTGTCGCAACCAAAAAACCCGGAAGTGCCATTACTCTCGGCTTTGGCAAAAATGTGACGTTGTCGAAAGCCTCGCCATCCATGCCAATCGAAGTAAGGCCGATCGTCTTTTTGGAAAAGGCGGGGATTAGACTGTTCAAGACGGTTGTCTTGCCGGCGTTTTTCACGTTGCCGATGATGCTGATGATTTGGTAAGGGGCAATTCTTTTGCTTAATGTTTCGATGTTCGTTCTCTTCTTTCTAGATGACTAGGTTCAATGGCGATCTTTTGTCCTTGCAAAAGCGCGCTGATGCCTTCGTTGTGACCGTTGTTTTGGCAATCTTCGCATTTGCATGTGGAGACATAGTTTTCGGGTTCGCTGTAGGTGGTAATAACACCCTCATAGTTTCTTAGAACTATTTTCCCGGGAGCTTGAGAAACGATGTAATTGGGCAT
>JAQVPE010000200.1 GCA_028702245.1 Candidatus Izemoplasmatales bacterium | reverse complement strand
AAGTCATCTGTTGTCACCTGTGGATATTCTCTAAAGCGCCTAGTCCTTAACCCAAATATACGTATTCTGATCGCCTCTGAGAAATTGCATATCGCACAAAAGTTCTTGTCCGAGATAAAGGGACATATTTCTCGAAACGATTATTTTAGAACTCTATATGGTGTAATGGATCAGAAAAAGGACGATCAGTCTTGGAACTTATCCGAGATCACGGTCTCTACCAGAACAAAGAATATGAAGGAGCCAAGTATATCCACTGCTGGGGTTGATGTAACTAAAGTAGGGATGCACTATGATTTAATTATTGTTGACGATCCGGTATCACAGAACAATATCACCAAAGACCAAATGGATAAGGTTCTTAACTGGTACAAGTTATTACTTTCTCTTTTAGACCCTGGTGGAGAATTGATTGTGATTGGCACGAGGTGGGATTATGGCGATTTATATGGCACTCTCCAAGAAGAACCGTATAGAGATACTTTCGATATTTTAATAAGGAAAGCTGAATGGGAAGAGAACGGGACAAAAAAGTATTTATTCCCAGAAAAACTAGACCGAGAGTTTCTCGATGAGACAAAGAAAATACAGGGTGTATATCTATTTAGCGGACAATATCTTAACGATCCAGTACCAGCCGAAGAAGCAGAATTTAAACAAGAGTATTTTCGGTACTATATAGATGCTGATATGCGCTCCACCGATTTAGCCAAGTATATGTGTGTTGACCCAGCCATATCTCTAAGCGTGCAAGCTGACTTCACAGTGTTTGTCGTTGTTGGAGTTGACGAAAAAAACAATCTATATATATTGCACATTGATAGAGGGAAATACACGCCAAGCGAAATTGTTAGCAAATTTATGCAAAAAGCTAAACTTTATAGCACGATTGCTAACGGTTTAGAGACAAATGCGTACCAAAAGACCTTAAAGTATCAGTTGAACGACAAGATGCGTGAGACTGGAGATTTCTACAATATCACTGAGTTAAAGTTGAACCAGAATATGCAGAAAGAAATGCGTATTCGCCGGTTACAACCGAGATATGAGCAGGGGACTATATTCCATAGACGTAACGATCTCGGTATAGCGGAATTAGAATATGAATTGTTACACTTTCCCAGAGCCAAACACGATGACGTATCTGATGCACTCGCCTCAACGCTGGAAATAATACAGTCTCCAATACCTAGAGCTACGGGAAAAAAGAAAAAGAAGAAAAGATTTAGGTCTAAATATACTAAATGGTAGGAAAGAACACATATGGCAATTGCAAATAAAAAGAAAGAAATCTTAGCAAGGGAAACACGTATAGATAAAAAGAACGAAGACTATTATAAGAAGGAAATAGATGAGGACTCGTATAGTCCTGACGAAAAAGAAAAAAAGATACTCCAAGATTTCTACAATCGTTTTGAATATTTAAAGAGAGCCAAGCGTGATATTGGCGGTGTTGATATAGAAGAAGCGTGGGATGACGCCGAAAAGCAATTAAACGGGGAAACTGGAGTTACGGTGGATGACGAGGATGAACGATCTAACCTGTTTGTGCCTATAACGTGGTCTATTGTCGATTCTATAAACGCAGAGTGGGTTAGGCAACATACCTCTGGCAGAGTTGTCCCTAGCGAAGATCCTGAAGATGAACCAAAAGCGGCAATCGTTGATATTATCCGAAAATATATAGAAAAGAAAAATAATATTGAATTGGTTGATATGGAGACTAACTCTTATATCCTCGGATATGGTAACGGAATACAGCGTGTTTATTATAAAGATGGCAAGAGAAAGATTAAGACACCTACAAATGTAAATGATGAGGGTATTGTAGAATATTCAGAAAAAATTATAAACGATTTCGACGATATATGTATAGAGAATATCGACCCTCGTATGGTCTATCCTGATGATGGTGCTAGAAACCCAGATTTCTCGGATGCTAAGGATGTTATATACCGCAGGATAATGGGATATTCGACTTTCGAGACTGAGTATGGCCATTTACCTAATGCCAAATTTGTCAAAAGAATCGGAGACACCGTTACCAATGATTATTACAAAAAACCTAAAGATGTTGAAGATGACGATGTGGAATTACTTATATGGGAAAATAAGGCACGTGATTTTGTAAGGGTAAGTGCCAATGGTGTTATGCTGGAAGACAAACCAAACCCATACGATCATAAGGAACTCACTTTCATAGGAGCCGGAGATAACCGTAGATTGGGTCAATTTTGGTGGAAAGGTGAACCAGAACTAATTAAATCTCTGCAAGACGAGGTGAACACGCACCGTAGCATAAGACTCGATGCTCAAAAGATGTCAACGATAAAACCGATATTTGCTTCTACATCATCTAGGTTAGAAGAAGAGGAAATTATAGTTGAACCTGGAAAAATATATTACTTTACAGGAACAATACCTCCGACAGAAATGCAGATGAATACAGATTTCTCTTCCTCTTTCAGAGAAGAGGATCGTATGCGCGAGGATATTGCAGGGGCTACCGGTGTTGACCAGAGGCTAGAAGCAATGTCTGGCGATGTAACTGCCACCGAATCAGCTATAAAAAAAGAGTCCACTCTAAAAAGAATAGCTAAGAAGATCTACCAGAAACAGGTTATGCTAGAGAAGCGTCGTGGGTGGATGATAATTCAACTCATTATGCAGTATTACACAGTGCCTAAAATGGAATTGATAGCCGGCAAAGAAAAGATAGACGAATACAAAGATAAAGAAGGTTACACCGTAACAAATGATGGAGTCTATAAAGAGAAATATCGTAGAGTCCGGGCCGACAATATGGATGTAAAAG
>JAQVPE010000199.1 GCA_028702245.1 Candidatus Izemoplasmatales bacterium | reverse complement strand
AATCGAACCCCCAACAGTTCCTTGGGAAGCAACGGTTTTACCATTAAACTACACCTGCAAAAAACACTTGTTCTTAGGTATCTAATATACACCAAAACAAGGAAAAAATCCACGAATATGTTAAAAAATGTGTTGGATTCAGCTAAGAAGCCGTCTGATTACGTCGATCAGCGCTTTCAAAGAATCCTCTGCTTCAATAAGGCTTTTCGACCCGATGAGTTCCGCGATCGAACCAAAGATGATCAGAGATAAGATCTCTAGATCAACGGTATTGGTTACTGCTTCTTTCAAGACAGATTCGATCAATCTTAAAGGCTCCCTGTGGAAGTAATGAGTGAAACTGTCTTCAGTGTCTGGGTTATTGCCGATGAGCCGTTTCAGACTGAGAGGATCACCGGCCGTTTTGAAATACGAGGCGATTCTGATAGCTGCGTCAATTGCTAAAGCGATCTTTGCTTGATCGTCTTTTTGAAGCCGGATATGCAAGGGATAATCTTGAAACTCTGAGATCGTCTTTTGGATCTTTTGCTCATACATGCTTAAAACGGCGTCAAAAAGCGCCTGTTTCGAAGCAAAATGGTTGTAGAGCGAACTCTCCTTGATTCCGGCTTTGCCGGCAATTTCCCTGATTGATACGCCGTTATAGCCTTTCTGGGCAAAAAGAGCCGAGGCCTCAATCAGAAGACGATCTCTTGTCATTCTACTCGGAGGCTTTTACAGTCGGTTTCTTGATCAACAGTCTGACAGCGAGCAACACCGTGAAGATTTGGAGCGAGTAGATGCTGATTCTTTCGGAAAGGCCTAGCAAGGACTCGGGAAGCGAAAAAGTCAAAATCGCCCCCACAAACATCAGCACGAGAGCTACGATCGAACCGATCGCGAGCATCTTTTCGTCTTTTTCCTTTTTATAACCGAAAAAGAAAAGCCCCAAAGAACCAAGAGAGAGCACAACCACCAAACCGGTGACGACGAGATGCATAACGTCGCTGAAGGTTCCAGCGTAGCCTTCTTCGGAGAGCGGGAAGAAGCTGTAACCGACGAAGGAGATGAAATTCATGATGAAAAACAACAGATAAGCGAGCGAGACAAGCTTGTTGACACGGCCGAGGTTGATGATCAAGAGCCCAAAACAGAAAAAGTTGATGAAGCAGCCGTGGATGCTTGTGAAAATCAAGACTTTGTCCCTGACCGGCGACGATTCTGAAGTCAGATCGCTGATCGCCTGTCGCAAAGGTTCGTACCCATCATAGAGGATATTGCCGATGATGATATGCAATAAATACATAACGACGCCGATGATTCCCAGTAAGGCAAAGGTGATATACCAGTAACGTTTGAATTCCAGTTGTTCCATATTGACCCCCCTTAACTAACATATGTTAGTATTATACTAACACTTGTTAGTAATGTCAAGGCCATAAAGAAAACGGTTTTTTCAAACCGTTTTCCTGAACTATTCTTGCTTCTTTTCTTTTTCCAGAAAGAGTCGAAATACTTTCTTGATGTTCGCTTCCGAAAGAAACGGCAACAGCTCTTCAAGGGAAAGCGTTTCTGGTTCATTTTCGACCAAACTGTCGATGATTCCCTCGTAGTCGTCTTCATCGAGAAACGGCAGAATCGCTGCCGGACGGATATTGGCTTCGCCGGCTACGGCTCGCTCAAACAAGTGACTGATCTGTTCCTTCTCGAGAAACGGCAGCAATGCAGAGATCCTGATGTTTTCTTCTTTCAACTCGCCCTTGATGAGCGAGTCCAAAAGTTCACTTAGTTCTTCTTTGTCGAGAAATGGCAACATTTTTACGATTTTCATGATATACCTCCCTTATTATTTTTGTTTCTGCAGGTGTCAACATGTATCTGATCTTTTCAATATCGAGCGTATAGCCCTTGTCCCGCCACTGGCGCAACAACCAGATTCTTTCCGTTAGCGACAGCCTTGGCCAGAGGGTATCGTCAGTAGGAATCTGATTTTGGGTCATCAGTCTTAGGGCATAGAGCCTCTCCTCGGTAGTGAGCTTTGGCAACAAATCCGCGAGCGTCAGCGCTTTTGTTCGCCTCAAGGCAACCTCATGAATTGAAAAGGCGCGGTCATGTTCATCCAAGAAAAACTCCTTATCGCCAACAACAAGTGGCTCATCGAGGCACAAAATGTCTTCGATCGAGGTCTTGTAGATCTTGATGAGCATGAGAAAGTTGTCGATGGTGGGCAACGTTTTCCCGGTTTCCCAGCGCGATACCGCTTGATGGGTCACAAAAAGTTTCTCGGCAATATCATCTTGAGTAAGTTCTTGGCTTTGTCTTAGTTCGGTCAGTTTCCGACCGATCAATTTGAGATCGAGCATCGCTTCACCCCCTAGGTTAGTGTCTAAGTTACACTATCAGTATATCATCCGCAAAGCGAATGTAAAGCAATCTGTGGTTGCTATAAAAGTCATTACCAAGGTTTTTGAGTTCAGATTGACAAAAGTTAATTGTTATGAGTATAATATTACTAACAAAATATCGATGAACTAGGAGGATAAAGCAAGTTTTGATCTAGGGCAATATTACATAGCTTCTTTTGTGATGTCGGCGCCCGGGATCTTTGTAGAAAGGCAATTTGTTTATTCATTTTAATGAGGAAACGCTTCAAGACTGTCAATTCGGTGACATTAAGTTCGAGAAGCCCATTTCCCGGTTTTTTTGTTTGATGTCACTATCATATATAGAAAAGGAGAAAAACCATGTCATTAGCTTCAATTCTCGAAAAGTATCCCCAAGCGGAAACCCATCTATTGGCGCTCCTCCAGGAATACCAAGACCAAAAAGACAATCATTC
>JAQVPE010000198.1 GCA_028702245.1 Candidatus Izemoplasmatales bacterium | reverse complement strand
TTGGGTTTGTGTTTGGGGATGCAACTCAGCGTCATCGAATATGCCAGGGCGATGTGCAATTTGCCTCAGGCAAACTCCACCGAATTTGAAGCGGATACCATTTTCAACGTAATCGATTTCCTACCCGAGCAATATCACGGCATCGACATGGGGGGCACCATGCGGTTGGGGCTTTACGGATGCCGTGTCATACCGGGAACCTTGGCCGAGAAAGCCTATCAAAAACCTTTGATCTATGAGCGACATCGTCATCGCTATGAGTTTAACAACAAATTCATGAAAATCATGGCCAAACACGGCATGGTCTTTTCCGGGATCAACCCCGAGACCGAGCTGGTGGAAATGGTCGAGGTAAAAGATCACCCGTGGTTCCTTGCCTGCCAATTTCATCCGGAGTTTCTCTCGCGGCCCGATCGACCTCACCCCTTGTTTCGAGATTTCATCGGCGCGGCAAAAACGATTCGGCACACCTCGGAATGAGAGGCTGTGCCTTTTTTACAAACACCCATCGGTGAAAATAGTGGCATTATGATTATGTTATTGCTATAATGGAATACGAGGTGATTACGCATGAAACAAATAGAGGCATTCAGATCATTGGTCAAAAAGCAAAAAGCTTACGAGTATGCCATGGCGATTGTGGGTTGGGATTCTGAAACCGAAGCGCCTAAAGGCGCATTCAATCGGCGTTCCGAGATGCAAGGCGTACTCAGTAGTGAGTATTTCAAACTCGTCACCCATCCGGAAACCATCGAGATTATCGAAACGTTGTTCGCCCAGAAGGACGTATTGGATCCGATGCTTTCACGCGAGGTTCAGAAAGCAAAAAAAGCATTGGATAAAATCATCAAGATTCCTGAAAGCGAGTTCATCGACTATCAAAAATTGCTGGTGATTGCCCAAAGGACGTGGGAAGAAGCCAAAGCCCAATCCAACTATGATTTATTCAAAGATACGTTGGCGAAGATTGTGGCATACAACAAGAAATTCGTCCATTACTTCCAGCCCGATGAACACCCCTATAACGTCATGTTGGACGATTACGAAGAAGGCATGTCCATGCGCGATTACGATCAGTTTTTCGATCAGTTGAAACGCGATCTGGTGCCTTTTGTGAAAGAAGTCATCGAAGCCGCCAAGGATGTGCGCCGCGATTTCGTATTTCTGAAATACAAAGAGGCGGATCAATACCGCTTTTGTGATTATCTCATCGACGAACTCGGATTCGACCGCAATCATGGCCTGATGAAGAAGAGCGTGCATCCCTTCACGTGGAACACGTCACCCGATGACGTGCGCTTTACGACCAGATATATGGAAGATTATGGATTGTCGAGCATCTATAGTGTTATCCATGAACTGGGACACGCGTTGTATGAACAACACATCGACACGGTGTGGGATGATACATTGCTCACCCAGGGGACTTCAATGGGAATCCATGAATCCCAGTCGCGTCTGTTTGAAAACACTTTTGGACGAAGCCGCGCATTCTGGGAGCGACACTTTCCGAAATTTGCTTCGATTTTTCCCGAACAAACCAAGAATATCCGACTTGAGGATATGTACATGGCCGTCAACCACGTGGAAGCATCGCTCATTCGCGTCGAGGCTGACGAGTTGACGTATTCGTTACATATCATTATTCGTTATGAAATCGAACGTCAGTTGATGAACGGTGAAATATCGTGTGATGATTTGCCGAGAATTTGGAATGAGAAAATGGTGGAATATCTTGGAATCGAGCCAAAAGACGACGCTGAAGGAGTACTGCAGGATGTGCATTGGAGTGGCGGAATGATTGGATACTTTCCCACGTATGCATTGGGCAGTGCCTATGCGGCACAGTTTTATCATGTAATGCAAAAAGAACTTCCCATCGATGATCTGATTCGCGAAGGCTCATTTGATCAAATCAATCAATGGTTGAAAGAAAAAATCCACCGACATGGATCAAGCAAGAGCCCGAGAGAATTATTGATCGATGTGACAGGGAAGGATTTTGATCCCGAGGAGTACATCACCTATCTGAAAAACAAATACACGAAACTCTATCTGGAATAAAGGAGAAATATGATGCTCAAGAAAGAATTAATCACACAAATCCTCGAAGTAGGAATGTCAAGAGGCGCTGATTTCGCAGAAATCTTTGTGGAAGAAAAACGCACGAACAATTTACAAATGGTGGGCGGATTGGTCGAGAAAGCTACCAGTGCACATGTGCGCGGGGTCGGAATCCGTTTAGCGAAAAAGTTGCAAAGCGTATATGGATACACCAACCTATTCACCGCCGAGGCGATGCTTTCACTCGCTGAGAATCTCTCAAAGTCTTTTTCTGGTGAGGCTACACCAGTCCAACCGCTGAATGAACCGGAAATCGGTCAAAAACACCGCGTGAAGATTAACCCCAAAGATGTGTCGGAAGCGGACAAGGTCGCGCTGATGAAAACAGCACATGAAGCCGCCACAAGCGTCGACGAGGTCATCCAACAAGTCAAAATCCTCCTTTTGGATTCGGTACAGACCGTACAAATTGCAAGTAGCGAGGGACGTCACGTCATCGATGAGCGTGTCCGTGTTCGCATCCATATCAATGCGATTGCTACCAAAGACAACGTGATGCAAACTGGAGGCGAAAGTCCCGGCAGCGGAAAAGGCTATGAGTTCCTTTTTGAAGACATCGATGTCGCTCAATGCGCGAAAGAAGCGGCCAAAACAGCGAAAACGATGTTGTATGCGAAAGAATGTCCAAGTGGTGTGATGCCGGTCATCATCAACAATGAGTTTGGGGGCGTCATCTTCCATGAAGCGTGCGGACACAGTCTCG
>JAQVPE010000197.1 GCA_028702245.1 Candidatus Izemoplasmatales bacterium | reverse complement strand
ATGTATTCTCAATAATCAGTTTGTGTCAGGTTTGATGTTATACTTGTAACCGGAAATATGGTATAATTTCTTTGTTGGGGTGATTAGATTGAGAATTATCGATATCATTGAAAAGAAACGTGATGGCTTATCTCTTGACGAACAAGAGATTAAGTATGCGATCGATGGCTATGTTAAAGGCGAAATTCCTGATTATCAAGTCAGCGCTTTGCTAATGGCTATCTACTTAAAGGGAATGAATGACATCGAAGCCACGCACTTGACCAAAGCGATGCTTTTTAGCGGTGAAACAATCGATTTGTCAATGATCAAAGGCGTAAAGGTCGACAAACACTCCACAGGAGGAGTTGGCGACAAGACGACGCTTGTTCTCGGTCCACTGGTGGCTTCGATGGGCGCCAAACTCGCTAAGTTGTCCGGCCGCGGTCTTGGACATACGGGAGGCACTCTTGATAAATTGGAATCGATCGAAGGTTGTTCGATCGATCTTTCACCAGAGCATTTCATCGATCAGGTCAACAAGATTAATATCGCAGTAAGCGGTCAAACGGCAAGTATCGTTCCCGCTGATAAACTTCTATATGCGCTTAGGGATGTCACCGGTACGGTCTCTTCGATACCACTCATAGCTTCAAGTATCATGAGCAAGAAACTTGCCAGCGGGGCCGATATCATCTGTCTCGATGTCAAGATCGGGGGCGGCGCCTTCATGAAGACAATTGAAGAGGGGATTTTGTTGTCGCGTTTGATGGTAGCTATCGGCAAAGGTTTCAACAAGAAGGTCTTCGCCATCTTGAGCGGGATGGATCAACCCTTGGGTTATGCTATCGGCAATCGTCTTGAAGTCAAGGAAGCGATTGACACCCTATCTGGCAAAGGCCCACAAGATCTTGAGGAGCTATGTAGCGAAATCGCCGCCGAAATGGTTTTTAGAGGCGGACTATCTTCGTCAAAGAAAGAGGCTTTGGCTTTGGCCAGCGCCAACCTAAAAAACGGCCTTGCGCTCAAGAAGTTCTATCAGTTCATCGAGGCTCAAGGTGGCCATATTGATAATCTTGATGAGTTTGTCAAGGTTAGGGATGTTTTTCCTTACAGAGCGAAAACTGCCGGCTTGATTGCCAGGATCGACGCCCTTTCGATCGGTCTTGCATCGATGCGTCTTGGTGGAGGAAGAGAGATCAAAGAGGATGTCATCGATCCCATGGTCGGGATCGTTTTGAAGCATAAGATTGGCGACAAAGTAAGTCGTGGCGATGTCCTTTGTGAGGTGTATGCCAATAAACCAATCGACAATGAAATATTATCGCTTCTCGACCAGGCTTTTTGTTTTTCCGAAGATATCGTAAAAATGCCTAAAGTCATCGAAAAGATTATCGGCTGACAATACCATCAAAATGATTGTTTGAAATGTTCGATAGTGCTATAATATAATTGACAAATAAGGGGAGCTCGCGGAAACGGGCTGAGAGTATAACTATTCCGTTATAGACCTTACCTGATCTGGATAATGCCAGCGTAGGATTTTCTATTCTGTCTAAACCCCTTGTTGTCAAAGGGGTTTTTTATATGAAGGGGTGGTCACTATGCAAAGAAACGAAAACGTTAAAGCATTGATTGAGACGGGGATATTTGTGGCGATCGCCTTAATCCTCGATCTTGTTTTTGGATCGATCTACTCGCTGCCTTTTGGCGGCAGCGTATCCTTAGCGATGTTGCCGATCTTTATGATTGCAGCCCGCAGGGGTTTCAAGTATGGCGTCTTGGGCGGCGCGATCTTCGGAATCTTGCAGACGCTGATCAAAGTCTACTTCCTGTCCCTGCCGCAGTACATCATGGACTATCTGGTTTCGTTCATGGTCCTTGGTGTTGCCGGTATCATTCCTAAGGCGAGCGAAAGAAAAGGCCGATTTGCCCTGGGAATCATCATTGGCAGTCTCTTGCGCTTGATCGTTGCATCGATTACCGGTATCTTGTATTGGCGGGTATTCATACCCGATGAGATCGAGTTTATGAATACGTTGTTTGGGACGAATTTTAACGCCTTTTTCGCTTCGGATAACTTTGTGATCGTCTTTGGGGCTTTTCTCTATAACGCGCTTTATTTGATTCCTTCCGCCATTCTTTGCATCATCGTCGGGATAATCTTGCACCGAAGAGGCATCATTGATCTAAGCGGGAATAAATTGCATTAATAATCAATCTGTTAGCACTCAATGGTTGACAGTGCTAAGAAGTGTGGTATAATAATATACGACAAGTCTTAGGAGGTATCCCCATGAAAGAAACAATGCAGTTCAAGACCGAATCGAAACGGTTGCTAAACTTGATGATCAACTCCATTTATACTAACAAAGAAATCTTTTTGAGAGAGCTGATCTCAAACGCTTCCGACGCGATCGACAAATACCATCTTTCGAGCTTGACCGATGATAAGCTCGAGAAGACAAACGACTATGAAATCCACATCGACATCGACCGCAAAAAGCGCCGGATCAGCATTTCTGATAACGGCATCGGCATGACAAAAGAGGAGTTGCTCGACAACCTCGGCACTATTGCCAGAAGCGGCACTCTCGAGTTTTTGAAGAAAGTCCAAGGCAAGGAAATGAAGGATATCGATTTGATCGGCCAGTTTGGCGTCGGGTTTTATTCGGCGTTTATGGTATCCAAGAAAGTTCAAGTCGTTAGCAAATCGCCCTATTCCGAAAAGGCCTACAAGTGGACGAGTGAGGGCGAAGAGGACTTCATTATCGAAGAAGCCGACAAAGCCGATCGAGGCACGGAAGTCACGCTTTTCATCCGCAAGAACGAGGATGGTGAGGATTACGACGCTTTTCTTGAGGAG
>JAQVPE010000196.1 GCA_028702245.1 Candidatus Izemoplasmatales bacterium | reverse complement strand
GATTGATCTGGTTCCCCGTCGTGATTGAAACCAAGCCACATGACGCGATTGTACTCACGATAGTCCCATTCTTCATCCATCGATAGCAAGTGGAATTGTGGGTCTATATCAAACGATAAGCGGTTTCTTAATGATTGCTTCGCAACATATTCGCGTTCTGGAGTCGGACAAAAACCATATCTTCTAGCTGCTTCCTGGAACGCCAAATCCTGGTCAAAAATGTTCAAAAATACTGGTTTATCGCTTTTCCTTTGTGAAGCAACGTAGGCAACCAGCTCAGCATACACCTCGGGGTACTCTGAATCGACAACCGCATAGAACCGGCTTAGGTCATCTTCAAACGTTGCCAAACCCACCATTTTAGAATCTTTTTCCCAAATTCCAATGCGCGTTCGATCATGTTCAAGTTCGGTCGGGCGACTGATCATCCAAACCCATCTTTCCCAAGTAAAGTTGGGATTAATAAGATGGTCGCGATTAACTCTGACAATAAAATCCCTGACTTTGTCATAATCCGCCCCGAAGCGGGTTTCGTTGATATAGTTTCTGAAATTGATTGTCATATGCTTGACCTCTATTTCTATTTGCTATCTGCGCCGACGACTGACACCCATACCGCCGCTTGTGCCACCGCCGCCGCGATTGGCAATCAGCGCTCCACCGCCAAAACCGCCTATTAAGACCATAACAAGAATGGCGCTAAACTTGTTCCAAAAAGAAGAATAAGGAGACAAAAGATACATTAAAAGGTTCATCGGCACCATATCTTCATCGAAATCACCGGAGTAGGTGACGAGATAATCTTCAAATTCCTCCATGTCATAGTTAAATGCTGAATAGCCGTAAGCATCGACATAAACCAAACTTAACAACTCGTATAGCAGATTGGCAACACCCATATCAAGATCATCTTCCCAAGTAGCGCTCATGATCGTCTCATCCATAATTCTGCCTTCTATTCCGGGAGTCAGGTATTGTTCCATGCGGATTCCGGGTTCGATCTGGCATTCGTAGAACTCGAGATAGGTAAAATCGTCAGTTGTTTCTTCGACGAAGAATAGCAGAACCAAGATGCCCATATCGTTTTTGCCGATACGCCATTGTCGAAATATTTCGGTCTTGTTATATTTTGCGATATCGGCGATACTTTCAACAGCAAAAGTGGCGATCACGATCTGTGCTCCGCCTTCAGTTTCATCTTCAGTCAGTTCATATAAACGTTCGCCTTCGCTTACAATTGTCGCCCTTGTTCCCGGCAACAAGACATTGGCGAAATCATTGACATAGAACTCGTTGGTCGGCCGGGGATATTCCCCCGCTCCCGAAAACAGCGATATAATTCCGAAAACAACGATTACCAGAAATAAGACAATTTTAATCAGTTTACTCATTTTAGTCTGAGAAATTGATTACCGGCACCTCGTCGGCTCCTTCGTTCATTCGCCAAAATGGCATTTCTTTTTCAAAGCCCAACATTGAAGCGTAAAGGATTCTTGGAAACCTGCGTACGGAAGCATTATAATCGGTGACGGCATTGTTATAATCCCATCTCGCAACCGCAAGGGCGCCTTCAGCCGCTTCAACATCATCCATCAATTGTTGGTAAGCTGAGGTGACCGCTATATTTGGGTAGTTGTCCTCGATAACGGCTAAAAGGTTCATCAAGGAAACGGCCTCTAAGGCATCAGCTTCAATCAAACCTTCCATATCGCCGGAAGCATCGGCGCTGGCATATGCTTCCCTAGCGCTGGTAATTGCATCATAGATCGCTTCTTCGTGTTCTTGCAGACCTTCAACGGAAGCGACAATATTTGGTATCAGGTCGTGTCGTTCCTGAAGCCTGATCTCAATCATGTAGTATTTGTTGTCAACATTGACATCGAGATCAACAAGATTGTTATAACCAAAAATCATGCCAATTCCAAAAATGATAACCAAAGCAGCGGGCACAACCAAAGCAGCTAGCAGAACGACTTTTTTTGACACGATGACTCCCCCCATAATCTTGACTAGTATTTTTCTATAAGCGTATTATAATATTAAGCAGTCTACGGCGCAATAATATTCTGATAAATTAAATAACAGATATCATAAAATCGATATAGCATTTCTTAAGTTTACATTTGACCCTACTTAGGACAATATCTAGTTGGTTTATTGTTTCTAGATAATAATTGATGTATAATTTTTTTATCAATACGAACGGAGAATCCATTATGATGAACCGACATTGCTTTCTTGCTTTTGTGGATCCTTTTTTAATAATCGTCGTTGTTGTCTTGCTTATGGCTTTGGGGATTGTCGCATCCGTGATCGTTATGGTCGTAAAAAGACGAAGGAAGCAGAAAAATGAACCAATACTAACTGTCCCGGCAACTTTTATCGGAGCACATTCCGAGGTTAGATATTTGAATGAAAACTATTCCTCGCAAACCGTGATTGAGACGGCCGCCAACCGAAGCACAAGTTACTATGCGAAGTTTCGGTTGACCTCTAACAAAAAGATGGTGTTTTCGGTCAAGAAAAAAGTTGCGCTTTCTTATAACGACGGCGACACAGGACATCTTACTTATCAAGGAAACCGTTTTACCTCATTTATTGTGACCGGAAAAGAGACGTTGCCAAGGGAAACTTATTTTTCTTCACGAATACGCAATCATCCATGGTGCTTTTTATATGGAGAAGCCAAATCCTTGAACATCAACATCAATTCTGATAAAGCGCAGAAATGCGATCAAGAAGATTTGAAGCGACTGATCGCGGATTTGCCTGAGGATAAGAGCGATTGGTTCTTTGTTATCAAAAACGAAAGAGGCGATCGGCTTCAACTAGAAAGAGAAGCGACAATGAAGGT
>JAQVPE010000195.1 GCA_028702245.1 Candidatus Izemoplasmatales bacterium | reverse complement strand
TGGCTTTTCTTTTCCTCGAATAGAAGCGGTTTAGACCTACTCATTGAAATATGGTAAAATAAAAGATACAATGAAATCAAGAATAATGAGGGAGGATTCGCTAATGAAAGCAATTGAAGATGTTTTTGTATTGCATAACGGTGTCAATTTGCCAAAAATCGGTTTGGGTACTTGGCAAAGCAAGCCTGGTGATGAGACATATGAAGCCGTCAGATTGGCTCTCAAGCACGGGTATCGCCATATCGATACCGCCATGGCCTATAACAATGAAAAAAGCGTTGGCAAAGCAGTTAAGGCCAGTGGGGTTCCCCGGGAGGAAATCTTTGTAACAACGAAGTTGCCGGCAGAGATCAAGACCTATGATGGAGCTCTCGATGCTTTCGATAAGTCGCTTTCAGAATTGGAAATGGATTATGTCGATTTGTTTCTCATCCATGCTCCTTGGCCTTGGAACGACAGGGCCACCGACCATAGCGAAGGCAACAAAGCCGCATTTTTAGCGATGGAGAAGATTTATAACGAAGGAAAAGCCAAAGCGATCGGCGTCTCCAATTTCAAGCCAAAAGACATCGCCTACTTGATGCAGCATTGTTCAATTGTTCCCCACGTCAATCAAATCGCCTATTTCATCGGCCTTGATCAAAGCGAAACGATATCTTTCTGCAGGGAAAACAGTATCGTTGTCGAAGCCTATTCGCCCCTGGGGATCGGGTACCTCTTAAGTAATGAGACCATCCGCGAGATGGCTCTAAAATACAAAGTTTCACCTGCCCAAATCTGTATTAGGTGGTGTCTACAAAAAGAGACGGCACCGCTTCCGAAAACAGTCCATGAGCATCGATTGCTTGAGAATATGGATGTTGATTTTGAGATTGATAGAAACGATATGGAAATACTTGATAGCGTCAAAGGCGACCCCAGGAGATGGAAATAAAAAACAAGTTAATCATTGATAAGCTGGTTCTTGTCTGTAATCGAGATATCATAGAGGCGTGTATGAAAATAGTGATCCTCCAGTTTTCCGGAACCGGAAACACCTTTGCCCTTGCCAGGATATTGCAGGATATTTTGATCGGTTATGGCCACGAAACTGATCTTTTTCCCATTGAGTCTGTTTCTGACCCCGCCTCGCTTCTTTTAAAATATGATCTATTTGGTTTGGCCTATCCCATCTATGGTTCGGATTTGCCAAAGATCGTCAGAAAACTGATCGATTCGCTCGATACTAACACTAATCAGCGCGGCTTCGTGTTTTGTTCTCAATACCTCTTTTCCGGCGATGGAGCAGCATATGCAGCGCGACTTCTCATAAATAAAGGGTACGTGATCCGTCAACTCGCCCATTTCAACATGCCAAACAACATCGCAGATATTATGCGATTTTTGCCTATAGGCGAAGCAAAACCCAAATTGATGAAAAGAAAAGAAAAAGAGGTTAAACGCTTTGCTAGTAAAATCCATTTTGACAAGCTTTGCTTAAAAGGGATGAATGTGTTTTCCCAGTTCATGGGTTTGTCGCAGCGAGCTCCGTTTCAGAAGTTTGGTGACGTCATGTTTGATCACGCAATCAAGGTCGATTCCTGTTGCACTCTCTGCGGGCGTTGCATTGAAATTTGTCCTGTCGGTAATTTGAGTATCGACGAGGGAAAAATCAAAGAACACAATCGCTGTCTTCTATGTTACCGGTGCATCAACCATTGTCCTGAAGGCGCGCTGCATATCCATAAATCCAAAAGCGTGCGTTTCCAGTATAAAGGCCCCTATGCCGGCTTTGTGATCGATGATGTCAAAAAAACATATTTAGCTTCTGAGCGAGCCGTTATGAGGAGGCATGATTCATCTTGAAAGAAACAGCCCTCTATTACCCGGTTTTGGAGTTGTTCAACAATCTCGGTTTCACAGTCAAAGGTGAAATCGGCAAAATCGATCTGATGGCCGTCAAGGATAGTCTGACGGTTGCGGTTGAACTAAAACTAAGACCTTCTCTCAAGTTGATCTATCAAGCTCTCGATCGACAAAAGCACTGTGATATTGTCTATGTTGCAATTCCAGAAAACACCCTTAAGAAAAGATCCTCGGGATACCGCTCTTTCATCCAACTTCTCGAGCGTCTTGATCTTGGCTTGATTCTCGTTGGCGATTCTGTGGCTACGATTGATCGGGATCTTGCTTCTATCAATCCAGAGAAAAGCAAAAAGCCAACCAAAAGGGGCAAAGAAAAAATGATCGAAACGTTCCTTGAAAGGCGTTTTGACATCAATGTTGGCGGAAGCCAGAAATCGACAATGACCAATTACAAAGAAAAAGTTGTTATTGTCGCAAAAACAATCAAGGAAAAAAAGATTGCGACGCCTCAAGAGATTCGTGTATTGACGGGCATCAAAGAGAGTAGCGCCATTTTAAACAGAAATTATTATGGTTGGTTTGAACGGATCGAAAAGGGGCTTTATCGCCTTTCGGTCAAAGGCGAAATCGAAGTTGCTTCGACGCTAGAGATGATTGACTTGTAACAACTAACTTCCTACAGATATTTTTCTAGGCAGTCCATGGCGGACTGCCTAGAGTTTATGATCAATAGATGTCGGCAGACAAGTATCGCTCGGCACCGTCTGGGACGACAAACACGATATTTCGAGGTTTACTACTTGGTCGGGATGAGACCTTGACGGCGCCTGACAGAGCCGCTCCAGCAGAGATGCCGGCGAGAATGCCCTCGATTCTTGCTAAGAGGCGGGCGTGTTCAAAGGCTTCTTCGTTTGTGATCGTGATGATCTCATCGTAGATTTGTCCATCGAGAGTGTCCGGAATCATGCCGGCGCCGATTCCCTGGATCTTGTGTTGCCCTTTTAGGCCTT
>JAQVPE010000194.1 GCA_028702245.1 Candidatus Izemoplasmatales bacterium | reverse complement strand
ATCAGATATTGGCGTATAAAAATGCTACTAACAAAATAATCGAAGCGGCAATTGCTAAGAACAAGATCGCACTTTCGGGAAAGTATCCCTTGTGTGGACTAAATATATATGATGCAAGATGGAACGGGCGTTATGCTGTTTCTAATTACTTTGTTTCCTATAAAGATAAAGAGGAAATTAAAGTGTTGTCTGGTAATTATGTGTTAGAACTTGATGATGACCTGAACGTGATAAATGTTTATTATCAGTAACGAAGTATACAATCCGGATTTTATCTGAGAATTCTTTGCTCATCGCTTTTTGTTAGTTAAAAGAGATGGCGTTTTACGATAGATGACTTGACGATAGCTAGATCAGTAAGTCGATTAGATTGCATCTGCAGACTACCCTTTTCTTTAGGAGATATTCTATGAATCTGGCAACAAAAAACAGATTGCATAACAACACGATCACCAACCTTGTCCGGCTTCATTTTGGCGATGATTGCGAGATCGACAAAGTTGAAGAGTTGAAGGAAGGCATGTTCAACACCGCCTATCTTATTGTTTGCCAAATCAAAGGAAAAGAAGAGGCGCTGGTCTTAAAAGTGGCAGCTTCAAGAAGCGCCAAAGTGCTTACCTATGAAAGGGACATCATGAAGACGGAACTCGACGTGATGTTTATGCTTCACGAAAAAACGACGATTCCGATGCCTGTGATCCGCGGTGTTGCTTCGATAGACAATGAGCTCGGATGTCGCTATTTTTTTATGACGAAGCTAAATGGCGTGCCGCTCAATCAAGTGATGAACAAAATGGAATCAGATAACTTAAAAGAGATCAAGATGGCAATCGGCGATCTGATGGCTCAGATGCACAAAATCAAGGGATTGTATTTCGGCTATTTCCAAAATCGGACTGGTGTTTCCTTCACCACTTGGAAAGAGGCTTATCTCGATTTCATGAATAATATCCTCGCCGATGGAGTATCGGGCGGAATCAAGTTGCCCTATCTCAGGATCAATAAGGTGTTGAACAATAATTCTCGATATCTCGACGATGTATCTGAAAGTGTGCTCGTGAACTTTGATTTATGGCCGGGCAACATTTTTGTCGAAGAAAAAGAAGGCAAATACCAAATTGAAGGAGTCATCGATTTTGAAAGGTCTTTCTGGGGAGATCCGCTTGCCGAGATCCCTTCGACGGTTATGATGTTCAAGGATCTACGCGCGAATCTTTGTGATGATGTCACGCTGTGGAAGAAATACTGCGAATTGATGAAAAGGCCGACACAATTGACAAAATCAGAGAAAAGCAGGATTAATCTATACTATCTCTATTTGTACATCATCATGATTGTGGAAACATACCGATATTCGCGAGTTTATGCGTTTCTTCAAAGAACCTACGCATGGTCCAGGATGAAGAAAACATTGCGTTTGCTGGAGAAAGATTAAGATGAAACCGGACAAGGACTAACTCGTTCCGGTTAAACCACTTCAAAGATCAATTTATTTTCTACATATAACTATAATTTTCTCCAGATACGATGGTTTGCTTTTGAAAGCGTTGACATCGGTTTTATTATATTATATAATATAATTTGATAAACACTGTTCGTAATTATAGACGATTTGGAGAATTTGATGCCTAAACGCATACGTTTTATAATAATGGCTGCCCTCGTAATGGTACTAGCCGGTTGCAATGCCGAGATAACGATGACGACCACCGAAACACTCTCCGCCGCAACCACCGCCAGCGCGACGATTTTGACACTGCCGGAGACTACCTCGACCACCACGGCTACGCCTTCTTTGCCGGTGGTGACGAACCCTCTTTTCGAAGAACCTTTTGGCTTTGCCTCTTTGGGAGTCGAAGATCGCAGTGGCATTGAACAAGGGTATTATGTCGTTGAGACGGCCATTCAGTTTCTTGACGCTCTGATGGCAGAAGATGTCGCCGTCATCGAAATCGCCGCCGATCTTGATCTAGGCTCAAAGAGGGTTGAAAGCGAAATCATTGAATCTGGTAAGTCTCTTAATGATTACCGCTCGGTTTACCGCCCGCACTACCGGCAACCGCTCCTCCATCCGGTTCTCAAGGAAACGGGTGTCGGCGTTGTTAGGATCGTCCTCAAAGACGGATTGACCATTTTCTCGAAAACCGGTCACAAACTGATGCATGCGACCATCAACATCGACGGCTCGAACGACATCGTCATCAGAAATCTGCATTTGACCGAATTATGGGAATGGGACGAAGTCAACTCTCTACAATACAAGCTTAACGACTGGGATTATTTGTTGATTGAGAAGAGCCAAAACATCTGGCTTGACCACCTCAAGTTCGATCAAGCCTATGACGGGATCATGGATATCAAAGAAGAATCAGCCAACATCACTCTTTCCTGGTCCGAACTGGTCTTTGAGATTAACGACTTCATCACGGCCCAGATCGATTATCTAGAGGCAAACCGCCTGGAAAATCCCTACTATGACTCCCTGAGAACAGCTGGAATTGAAATAGCTGATCTCGAGTTGCTCGCCAGTTTCCAAAAGAAGGGCTTCAATTTTGGCAACACGACAGACGGCGAAGGCTTCGAGCCGATCACCATCACCTTCCACCACCTCCGGGTCGAAAACTTGCAAGACCGCTTTCCGAGGATCAGGAAGGGCGACGTCCACCTCTACTCGGTCAGTCTCGACAACCACGACCTCTACTCGTTCCAAATCCGCATCAGCCATCCCAGTATCGGCCTAGTGAACCAAGGCATCGTCACCACCGAACAAGGAGCCGTCTTGATGGAAAACAGCCGCTTCGCCTATGTCCAGACGCCGATCAAGAACCATCAGGACGATAACCCCGATGTCAGTTACACCGGCAAG
>JAQVPE010000013.1 GCA_028702245.1 Candidatus Izemoplasmatales bacterium | reverse complement strand
GAGGTATTACCTGAATAGCAGATACTACGACCCCGCCATAGGCAGGTTCATCAGCAGTGATGGGTTATTAGGTCAAACTGGTGATGTTCTCTCCACTAACATGTATGCTTATTGTGCTAATAATCCAGTAATGTTTCTAGATCCTAGCGGCGAATCAGGTTTATTAGCTCTGCTTGTATCAATCGGGCCAGTAGGGTTGGCCGCAATAGCCATAATTGCACTAGTTGCAGTATGCTTCTATTCAGATGAGATACTAGATTTTGTAGATACAGCAATTGGAACTGTGGCTAGCCAGTTCGAGAAGAAACTAGAAAAAGACTATACTGTCTATACCCTTGTCGATAAGGGCGGAACAATCAGGTATGTTGGCAGAGTAAAAACGGCAAATTATGACGCTAGAATGGAATATCATGAAACACATAAACCGGGGTTAAAACGGGGACCAAAAGTCGATAACCTTAATTACTGGGAATGTAGAGGCCTTGAACAATTAGGTATTATCGCATATTCAACTGGATGGTTTGATGAGAGTACAAATCCTCACGGAAATAAGATCAACGGCATCGGTATCAGAAATCAGAATCGATTTGATTACTATGGGGCAGCCATCAGATATGTTTGGAACAATGTAGAAAATGAATGGACAAACCTGTTCCATTGATGAGGAGAGATGATATATGGGAGCTTGGGGACCTGGACTATATCAAGATGATGTAGCTCAAGACGTAAAAGAAGACTATGTAAAACTGTTAAAAATCGGAAAGACAAATCAAGAGGCAACCGATAAGTTGATTGAAGATTATCAAATGACCATCAATGACTTTGACGATGCACCTGTCTTTTGGTTTATACTCGCCGATACCCAATGGAAATTGGGACGGCTGTTACCTAATGTCAAAGAACAAGCATTGAGGTATCTTGAAAGTGAAGATGACTTGAAGAAATGGGAGAATCAGAACAAGGCGAACTACAAATATCGGATCAAGGTGCTTTCTGAGTTAAAAGATAGATTGAATTCACCGATGCCGGCTGAAAAGAAGATTGCCTTATATAAGTATTTTAGATGTAGTTGGAATGTCGGTGATACGTATGCGTATCGATTGGAAAGCGAGCACGCGAAAGACCATAATCTATATGGACATTATTTCATCATTCATAAGATTGATGAATATCGGATGAGAAAAGGCGATGATTATGATGTATTACCTATTGTCTATACTAAGATAACAAAGTCGACAAGGCTACCCAAAGCGATAGATGAGTTAAATAACGATTGTGACTTTGTCAGATATATGCGCAGTCCAATTCCAGATTTATATGAATACAAAACAATCAATAATACCAACTCATCAAAAATACAAAGGAAAATGATCTTTATCGGGAATTATACTATTGAAAGTCCAAAGGATGAGTACATTGAAAAGGATATAGGCTTTCCCATTAACACAATGAAACTGACCCACTATGAAGAAACAAAAATCGATGACTATTTAGAACTTGGAAATTAGCATATTTGGACGGGGTTCATATTGTTTAGTGGATTATGAATTAGTGTGGTTTTGAACAGTCAGACATAATAGCGTATGTTCGGATAACAGGGATCAAGAACGTATTTGATGCGGTATACAATCTATGCGTGAAGTGTCATTTCTTGTTCTTACTCTACTAAGGCAAATGTAAAAAGCAATATATCCATAGCAAATACATATCGTATTTTCACTTAATCATAAGCACGCTACATTCTAGATGCATTACTCCAGTAATACTTGTTAATTCAAGTTGCAATCTTGTCTTCAAAACTTTGATAATAAGTGTTTTGAATGCGCAAGAATCAGTTGGAGTGCAGATGAACCATTTGATGGAATTACGCTTATAAGAATATAAGCAAATATATTAGTTGATGCGACTTCTGCCAATATGCATTCCTTGAATAGAAGGCAACACTCATAACGTTAGAATAGAATTTCAATACTTCTTGAGATAAATGAGAAGAACCAAACGTTCTATCAAACCGATAATTCGGTTAAGTTATTAGCGACTAAAAATAGATACCAGATTCAAATTAGGTGAGTTTGTGATCTGTGAAAAAAAGTCCAATTCAGCATCAAGCTCAATTGGACTTTCAATTGAAAAACAAATGAATTTACTTACTGTATTACCCAAACAACTTTTTATTGATTTATGTTATTGGGGATTTGTATCAATGAAGAGTCGGTTTTTATTTTGCTTTAAGCGATTTGAGCAGGTTGCGCTTGTTGAAGGCAATGAATTCTCGTGAGCAGAAATGGCTGATGGAAAACTCATTGACATTCTCCAAAACCTCGCCGTCGGTTTGAAAGAAGCGGGATTTGGAACTTTTGACCTGAATTTCTTTTCCCTCAAGCATGGTTACCCATTTATGAAGGTTGGTGTGAAAGCCGGGATAGATCGACAAAAACAAAACTTGCAACAATAATTTGTTGAGATCGTGAATCACGCAGATTGTGAAATCGGTTGAGTCAATATTGGCTTTTGGAGCCACTTTCATGCCACCGCCGAAATATTTGCCGTTTTGAACAACGGTAAAAAAACAATCATGATAGTGCTTGCCGACTCCATCGACGACAACATCCATTTCAGCTGGTTCGAATTTTGTGGTTGCTTTGAAGACGTTTTTGAAATAAGCCATTTTATTCTTCTTGGTGTCGTTATTGACATAATAACAGACGGAGGCGTCAAAGCCGGCACCACAACCGTTGATGAATTTAACATCTCCGGCATCGGTCTTGGCGATGCCAATGGTCACATTTGCCCTGCCCTTACGTTTGAGGCTTCTGAGAAAATCGTTACCAGAGCCGCTTTTGGCGAGATGGATATTTTGCTTGATTTTGGTAATGTCGACATTGTTAATCAGATAATTGATCGAACCGTCGCCGCCAAGATAGAGAATATCGGTAATGGAAGGATTATTGTCGAGATATTCGTTAAGGTTGTCAAATTTCAAAGTTGAACGCAAAATGAACTGCAGTTTATGCCGTTTAAAAAACTTAACCATCTTGTTGGTGGTTTTTTTTGATTTTTTGTTATTTGATAAAGGATTATGGATTATTAAGAACATGTGCAACTAAACTATGACAGTAAGCAAATGATGATTTGTCATACTCCTTAAAGTCATTATATCACATGTTTTATAAACGGATAACCAAATTTCCGAGATTATGTGGATTTTGCTCAGAACCATTTCCTTAACATCTTCTAGACTAGGAGGGCTGATTCTGTGGTATAATCTTCTATAGATTGGATGATGGATATGGAAAAAGCACTGATAGTCAATTCATTAAGACAAATGGACCATTTGGCAGAGTTGATCGCCATGCATCTTCAAAAAGGAGATGTGGTTGGACTCGAGGGAGACCTTGGCAGCGGCAAGACGACATTCACGAAGTTTTTGGCTAAGCACCTAGGGATTTCGGAAACCGTGAATTCGCCTACGTTTACGATTTTGAAGATTTATCAAGGCAAACTGCCGATGTACCATATCGATGTTTATCGGTTAGAAGATGTTGGCTATGATTATGAACTGGAAGAGTTCATATACGACGATGGCATCACCGTCATTGAATGGTATCCATTCATAAAAAAAATGATGCCGGATGCTTATTTATATCTCAAAATTGAAGTAGTAGACGAAACAACGAGGAAAGTCACGCTCGGGGGAAAGGGAACCTATGCAAAAATCGTGGAAACGATTGGCAATCGATACGGCAACTAAATATGTCTATTTGAGCCTTGTGCTAAACGACAAAGAAGTCGATAGCGTTTATGAAGAGGGATTGAACAATCATTCGGTGACCATCATCCCGCATTTGGTCCGAATGCTTGAAAGACAACAGTGGAAACTGACCGATATCAATGAGGTAATCGTTGGCGTGGGACCAGGAAGTTACACGGGTGTTAGAATAGCGGTAACGATTGCTAAAATGATCGGTTACTTGAACAACATCAAGATCAACCGCATATCTTCCATTGCGTTGATTGCCTCAAGCGTATCGTCGGGAACGGTTCTTTCGTGTATCGACGCAAGAAGGGGAAACGCATTTTTGGGTCTTTTCGAAAACACCAAAACAAAGCTGACCAGAAAAACACAAGACAGTCTGATAAATATTGAAAGTTACTTGACTGATTTGGAAGTCAAGCCGATCGTCACATACGAAGGCAGACCAAATATCGAGAAAATCATCCATAGTGACCTTCTTGAAGTCGTATCCGATCCCACTGCTTTGATTCCAAACTATATGCAAATCACCGAGGCTGAGAGAAACAAATGTCTAAGATAAGTGCTGTTTTCCGGCCGATGAGGCCGAGCGACGCAGAAGTTATTGCCGGGCTTGATCGAGAGATATTCGGTTCTTCAATCGGCAAAGATGCACTGATCAACGAAATCAGGCTGAATCCATTGGCTCACTATTTTGTTCTTCAAGAACAAGAAACCCTGGAGATTCTAGGTCATATCGGTTTGTGGATCGATGAGGAAAACGCTCAGATATTAAACTTTTATGTCAAGCCCCCTCAACAAGGAAAAGGGTATGGTAAACTGATTATCGAAAGCACGATTGAATACTTGTATTTACATGGAGTTAAAAATGCAACTCTAGAAGTTAGACCATCAAATAAAACTGCATTTGCCTTGTACACCAAGTACGGGTTCAAGGTTGTTACTACGAGAGATAATTATTACGATAATGGTGAAGAAGCATACTTGATGTTAAAAAAGCTTTAGAAACGGGGAATAACATGATTGTCATGGGTGTTGAGACCAGCTGCGATGAAACCAGTGTCAGCCTCGTTGAAGACGGGAAACGGGTTTTAGCCAACGAGGTTTTGAGTCAAATAGATATTCACAAAGAATACGGCGGGGTTGTTCCAGAAATCGCTTCGAGGGAGCACGTCAAAGGGATTGTCTTTGTTTTTGACCAAGCAATGAAAAAAGCTAATATCAATTATAAGGATATCGATTTGATTGCGGTGACTGCGGGACCCGGTTTGATCGGATCGCTGTTGATAGGCATCAATGCCGCAAAAGTCATCAGTTTGAACTACGGGATTCCCATTATCGGAATCCAGCATATTGCCGGACATATCTACGCCAACAACATCGAACACGACATGGAATTTCCTTTGCTTGCTTTAGTTGTTTCTGGTGGCCATACCGAACTTGTGCTGATGGAAAGCCATTATGACTTTCAAAAACTTGGCGAAACTCAGGATGATGCCGTTGGCGAAGCTTATGACAAAGTCGCGAGGATCCTCGGGCTTCCCTATCCGGGCGGACCGCAAGTGGACAAACTGGCGCAACAGGGAAAAGACACCTTCTCGTTTCCGCGGCCGATGCTTGATTCGGGTGATTTCAACTTCAGTTTTTCCGGGTTGAAGTCCAAGGTAATCAACACTTATCACAATTTGAATCAAAGAAAAGCAACAATCAGCACCCCGGATTTTTGTCGAAGTTTTCAAGAAGCGGTCACCGATGTTCTTGTTAAAAAGACAAACGACGCCATGAATCTTCATAATGTCAAACAAGTCATTGTGGCTGGTGGTGTTGCGGCGAATCAAGGTCTTCGCGAAAAGATGAGACAAACAATCACGGATGTTCCGGTTTATTTTCCGAGCATCAAATACTGTACCGACAACGCGGCTATGATCGCTGTGGCGGGTTACTTTAAATACAAAAAGGAACAAAAAGCCGATGATTACCTTTTGAATGGATTTTCTCGGTTAGAACTTAAATAGGAGCGATCAGATATGGAAATCGAATCCAACTTTATCAAAACCATCATTGAAGATGATTTGGCAAACGGACGCGTGAATGCAGTTGTGACGCGTTTTCCGCCGGAACCGAACGCATATCTTCATATCGGCCATGCCAGGGCAATCATCACCAACTTCGAACTTGCCAAGATGTTTGAGGGCAAGACCAATTTACGTTTTGATGACACCAATCCCGTCAAGGAAGATGCTTCTTTTGTCGAAGCCATCAAAGAAGATATCAAATGGTTGGGCTATCAGCCGGCGAATATTTTTTTCGGCTCTGATTATTTTGAAAAAACCTATGAATTGGCAATACGTTTGATCAATAAAGGCTTAGCTTATGTGTGCGAGCTTTCTCAAGAAGAGATGAGCAAATACCGAGGCACGCTTACTGAACCGGGAAAAGAATCACCTTATCGAAATCGCTCAATCGCTGATAACTTGACGTTATTTCAAGCGATGCGCGAAGGCAAATACAAAGATGGCGAGATGACTTTGAGAGCGAAGATCGACATGGCGAGCCCCAACATCAATATGCGCGATCCCGTCATCTACCGTATTATCCATATTACCCACCACAACACTGGCGACAAGTGGTGTATCTACCCAATGTATGACTTTGCCCATCCTCTCCAAGATGCGATCGAAGGTGTTACGCATTCGCTTTGTTCTTTGGAGTATGTCGATCATCGGCCTCTTTATGACTGGTTTATTGAAAAATGTGAAACCGAGCATATTCCCCATCAATACGAATTTGGCAGGCTGAATATCACAAACACCATCATGTCAAAACGCTATTTGAAGCAGCTTGTCGACACAAAAGTCGTAAACGGCTATGATGATCCCCGGATGCCAACTCTTGCCGGGCTTAGAAGAAGAGGTTATACTCCGGAAGCGATCAGAGACTTTGTTCTTGGAACCGGACTATCGCGGATCAATTCGACCGTATCCAATGAAATGCTCGAAAACTCACTTAGAAACGACCTGCTTGGTAAAACCAAGCGGATGCACGTTGTTTCTGAGCCAATCAAGGTCACAATCACCAATTATCCATCCGATACCCCGGAGAAAATCGTTTCTTCATGCAACCCCGATAATGAAGATCTAGGAGAAAGAACGATTTATTTTGGCAAACAGCTTTACATTGAAAAGGCCGATTTTTTGCCTGAAGCTCCCGACAAGCATTGGCGCCGCTTGTCAATAGGACTTGAAGTCAGATTGATGCACGGTTATTTCATCAAATGCCATAATGTAATTTATGATGAAAACCAAGAAATTGTCGAGATTGAATGCACATATGATCCTATGACCAAATCGGGCTCGGGTTTCAAAGAACGAAAACCAAATGGAACAATCCATTTTGTCGAAGCGACCACAGCCGTTGTCGCATCATTCAATCTTTTCGAACCGCTTCTTGTGGACAGCGATTCAGATCGACCGTTAATTGATAGGATCAACCCCAACTCGTGGGAGGTGCGAACCGGATTTGTCGAACCGGCGCTAGAAGAAGCGAAACCGGGAGAAAAGTTTCAGTTTGTCCGAAACGGCTACTTCGCGGCGGACTACGACACAACGCCGCAAAAGCCGATATTTAACCGCATAGTAGAATTGAAGTCGAGATTCAAATAATGAAAAACAAAATATTAAGCCTTATTGGCTATGCGCTTATCAGTTTGCTCGCAATCGTTGGCATCATCGCCAATTCTCTTGTTTTGTCGGGATCGGAGATCATCGATCTTGGCGACCGGCCCCAGTGGCAAACGATCCTTCTGCTTGTCATATTTGCGTTGGGAGCGGCAATCGGCATCTACAAACTCATTGTCCTGGTTTGGCGCTTGATTAGCGATCATAACATCAACAAGGAAAACAAATAACGCCGACCGTCAAGGTCGGTTTTTTTGCCGTTATTTCCGCAAAAAAGAGGTCTGTTCGTGATATAATATCATTGGGTGATATCATGGGCAACACGATACTCGAACAACTGAATCCCCAGCAGATCGAGGCGGTCAAAAAAGTATCGGGACCGATTATGGCCGTCGCCGGAGCCGGCAGCGGCAAGACCCGGGTTCTGACTAATAAAATAGCTTATTTGATCGAAGAAATAGGTGTTCCCGCCGAAAACATCCTGGCGATCACCTTCACTAACAGAGCGGCCGAGGAGATGCGCACTCGTATTTTTAGTTTGGTCGATCTTCCTTTAAAAGGCATCTGGATTTCGACCTTCCATTCTCTTGGAGCCAAAATATTAAGAAGAGAGATCGGCCATCTCGATTATTCATTGAACTTTCAGATCATCGACGACGACGATGTGATTGTCATCGTCAAGAAACTTATGAAGGAATCCGGTTATGAAATCAAGCATTTTTCGCCTAAAGCGATTGCCGGATTGATCGAAAAAATCAAAGGCGAAGAAAATTTACTTGAGGTAATTCAACCTCCGCTCAACATCGTCTTGAAAGAATTATATCCCAAGTATTGTCAATACCTCAAAAAGAACAATCTCGTCGACTTTGAAGATCTGTTGATATTGACGTTGAGGCTTTTCAAGGAATTTCCCGAGGTGCTTAAAACCTATCAAAGAAAATTCCAATACATTCTCGTCGATGAGTTTCAAGACACCAATGATATGCAATATGAACTGATCTATTTGCTTGCGAAAGAACACAAGAATTTGTTTATCGTTGGCGACGAGGATCAAAGCATCTACGCTTTTCGAGGCTCAAACATCGAAAACATCAGAAAATTCATGCGCGATTTTCCTGATCATCACAAAGTGGTGCTCAATCAAAACTATCGTTCAAGAACCAACATCCTTGAAGCTGCGAACTCATTGATTCGAAAAAACCACAACCGGATACCAAAAGACTTGTTCAGCGAACTAGGAACCGGGGAGAAGGTCATTCATTTCCGCGCCCAGAACGATGAAGAAGAAGCATATTACATTTTCAATAAAATCAAGTCACTGTTCAAAAGCGGCTACAATTATAAAGATATAGCTATCTTATATCGCAACAACGCCATGAGCCGCCGCTTTGAGGATGTTTTGCTTCATTACAACATTCCTTATAAAGTAATCGGAAACGTTTCTTTTTACAAGCGCAAAGAAATCAAGGATATTGTCGCTTATTTGCGTTTGCTCGTCGATCCCGGCGACGACCACGCACTTCTGAGAATCTATAACGAACCAAGAAGAGGAATCGGCGGATTGACATTTGATAAGATTGAAACCGAGGCAAAAGCGCGGAACTTAAAATTGTTTGATGTTATCGACGAGAGTCTTTCCACAATCAGCGACAAAGCCCTTGAGAAGCTAAGAAAATTGAAACAGGACTTAGCACAAATAAGGAAAGATATTGAGGAAGTCAATCTACTCAAAACATACGATAGCGTGCTTGAAAAAAGCGGCTATCTCGGTATGCTTGAACAAGAAGACCTCTCAATCGAAAAAAAACTGGAAGCTGAAAAAAGGATCGAGAACCTTAAAGAATTCAAAACGGTCATCCTAGAGAAGATCAAGGATTATGATCCGGGAGTTTCTAACTACGAGAAGCTGATTAACATTTTGACCGATATGGCATTAAGAGAAGAATCAGACGAATATAATGAAAACGAGGATTATGTCAGTCTAATGACAACACACTCGGCGAAGGGAACCGAGTTTAAAGGGGTATTTATCGCCTGTCTTGAACAAGGATTATTTCCGTCGAGCCAAAGCCTTTTTGAAAGATTTGATATCGAAGAAGAAAGAAGATTGTTCTATGTCGCGTTGACGAGGGCGAAGGAACTCGCTGTTTTGACAAGCGCCCGCCAGAGGTTTATGTATGGACGCTTGCAGGAAAATCTGGACTCACAGTTCATCGAGGAGATCGATAGCACGTATTTGGAACGCCTGGGACTTGCAAAAACAAAAGAAATAGAAAGAACGACGATCCGACATCGTCAACAGAAGGAAGTCGTTGTAGATGTTGTTCCGACATATGAATCCAAACACAATGATCTTGAAATCGGTGATCGCATCACTCATAAATCCTTTGGAAACGGCGTGGTTGTCGCGCTTTCCGCTGATAAAGCGACAATTGCATTCAGTAAAGATCACGGTATCAAAACCCTAATGAAAGACCATCCAAGCATTGAGAAGACGAGGTAGAATATGAAGGTCAAGGAACAAATAGAGGCATTGCGAGCCAAACTGAACCAGTTCAACTATGAGTATTATGTTCTGGATAACCCCACCGTATCCGATTTTGAGTTTGATTCGCTCATGAACGAGTTGATTGAGCTCGAAAAAGACCACCCGGAGTATTTTGACGCCAACTCTCCATCGCTACGCGTCGGGGGCCAAGTTCAGCCAAAATTTACAAAAGTCATTCATGCGATTCCTATGCTTTCTTTAAGCAATGCATTCTCTTATGACGAACTTAGAGAATTTGATGACAGAGTAAAGAAAGAAGTTCCAAACTATAGTTATGTAGCCGAATTGAAGATTGATGGATTGTCGGTTTCTTTAAGATACAGTAACGGTCGTTTTATTCAAGGAGCGACTCGCGGCGACGGTTATGTCGGCGAAGATATCACTGCGAATGTGCGGACCATAAAGTCGATTCCGCTTTATGTTCCCATTTCAGAGGATCTTGAAGTTCGCGGTGAAATCTTTATGGGGATCAAGGCTTTTGAAGAATTGAACCGGAAGCGAGCACTAGACAAAGAAGATGCTTTTAAGAATCCTCGCAATGCCGCTTCTGGCAGCATCAGGCAGTTAGATCCCAAAGAAGTCAGTAAAAGGAAACTCGATTCTTATATGTATTATCTCTTCAAAGAAGCCAAAGAACCCGATCACTATTCCTCGCTTCAAAAATTGGGATTGTTGGGATTCAAGATCAATCCACTATCGAAGAAATGTCAGAACATTGAAGATGTAATTTTATATATTGAGAAAATCGCTGGCGAAAGAAAAAAGCTCGCGTACGAAATTGATGGCATCGTAATCAAGGTCAACGAGACCGATCTTTATGATAAAATCGGATATACATCAAAATTTCCAAAATGGGCGATTGCGTATAAATTTCCCGCGGAGGAAGCGGTCACGATTATCGAGAACATTCGTTTTCAAGTTGGCAGAACCGGAGTTGTGAAACCAATAGCTGAACTTCGTCCGGTCATGATTTCGGGTTCGCTTGTTTCAAGAGCCACTTTGCATAACGAAGATTATTGTCTTTCAAAAGACATCCATATCAAAGATCACGTTCTCCTTAGAAAAGCCGGAGAGATCATTCCTGAAGTGATCAGAGTGTTACCCGAAATGAGGACCGGTATCGAGAGGCCATTCCAAATGGCAAGATACTGTCCTGAGTGTCATGAGCCACTGACAAGAAAAGATGATGAAGCCGACTACTATTGTTTAAATCCTGATTGTGAAGCCAAACACATCGAGGGATTGATCCATTTCGCCTCCCGTGACGCTTATAATATCGAAGGTCTCGGTGATCGAGTGATTACCGAATTCTTCAATGATGGTTATATCAAAAACATTGGCGATATTTTTGAACTCAAAAGCCATTATGAACAACTTATTGAAAAAGAAGGTTTCGGGAAAAAAAGCATCGACAATATTTTAAGTGCGATCGAAACGAGTAAAAAGAACCCGCTTGACAAGTTGATCTTTGGTCTTGGCATCAGGCATGTCGGGGCGAAAATTGCTAAGGTTCTTTCGAGTCATCTTGGATCTATTGAAGGGTTTCTGTCAGTAAGCAAAGAAGAATTGATCAACATTGAAGATGTCGGCGAAGCGATCGCTTCA
>JAQVPE010000193.1 GCA_028702245.1 Candidatus Izemoplasmatales bacterium | reverse complement strand
TGCTCTTCCGATCTTATCGTCCTCGCGACCGAGAAAGGCTATGTTCTCAAGTATAGCCATGAAGAAGTCCCGCTGCAGAGTTTGCAGGCCAAAGGCGTCAAAGGAATCAACCTGCGCGATGATATTCTCGTTGGCGCCCGCTACGTATCATCCCTGAATAAAGATGAAATTCTTCTGTTGACGAACCGGGGCGCGATCAAACGCGAGTATGCGCAAAACATCGAAGTCTCACATCGGCCCGCCAAAGGCAAGGCTTTTCTGAAGAGCGTCAAGACCAACCCTTACCAGTTTGTTGGCATTGTAGCGGAAAACATCTTCCGGCTGAAAGAATTTGTCAACATTCGGATTCTCACCAAGGATGGCTCTGTCGTCATCAAGGGAAATGAGTTGAAACCGGATCGCTACGAACATGGAATCCCTTATCTCGAGAAGACGGAGGTCCCTGTGGCCCTTCAACTCGACAAGAATACGCCCCAAGTGGCGAACCGGATTCTCTATAAGCTTTTTGAAGACAAAGATTACACGGCTAAGGAAAGCGATGAAGACTCAGATCTTGACGACGATGTCATCTTCGAACTCGAGAAGATCATCAAAAGCAGCAAAGATCAGCCTAAATTGGTTGTTGAAGAAGATGAAGAAGACGAGAACGAAGTCATGATCCAAGAGACCTTGTTCTAAAAGTATCCAGAAATCACGATAAGTAGGAGTTAACCCCTTATGAAAAAACTATTGACGATATTTATGATGGCCATGGCGGGAGCGCTTGTGGCTTGCACTGCCCAAGAGCAAACGACCACAGTCACAATGCCGGTCAGTGTCGATACCGAGACATTCGTGGAAATCAACTCGGTTGCGGACCTTCAGGCGATCGAGATGCACAAGTCGTACCGTTTGATGCAAGACCTTGATTTATCAGGAAGCGAATGGCTTCCTCTTGGTTCGTTCGATGTTCCTTATCGAGGCATTTTCGACGGCAACGGCCATGAGATCGCAAATCTCACGATTACAAATCGAAACGATTCGTTCAACGGTTTGTTTGCCCATGTCCAAGGCACGGTCAAAAACCTTGAGATCTCTGATTTTTCGATTGCTTATGTTGCCCAGTTCATCACCTACGCAGGGGGACTCGCCGGATATCTATCAGGCAATGTGGAAAACGTTCAGACAAACGGAACGATAACCATCACCAATAACGCCTCCAATACCTATGCGGGACTTCTTGTAGGGATTTCGGTCGCTCCGGTAACCCAGATGATGACTGCCGAGGAATTTTTGGCAAATCGAATCGAACAAATAGAAGTTAATGGCGATCTGTCGATCACCGGTGAAAACTTCATCTATGCTGGCGGTCTTGCCGGCAAGATATCCAATTCGATCGTCGAAAACGTCAAAGTCGATCTCGATCTGGTCGCTGCTTCGGGATCCTACAGGATCTATGCCGGCGGACTCACAGGCCATCACTACGGCGGCATTCTCAAAGGTTACGAAGAAGTCATCCTCGATCCGGTTTTGCCGATCAAGAATGTCTACGTCAAAGGTTCCATGGATATCGATATTGAAGGGATCCAAGCTTCCGTCGGCGGTTTCTGTGGTTTTTCTCAATACGGCGATTATGAGAATATCGTCATTGATTTGAATTTAAATCTTGCCGGAAGCAAAATCTATGCCGGAATGTTTCTCGGTGAGGCTTGGAATGGCAACTACAAAAACGTCCTCGCATCAGGAGCGATCGCTCTCACTACCAATCCCGAGCAAATCGTCCTGGTCGACTCATTGTTAGCTTTCGTCAACGAAGGACCGGAGATTGATGATTGTTACTATCACCTCAACGATTCGACAATCGGCGAAAACACTTATGGAAGTGCCGCATCAGCGAGCGAGGTCGGAACGTCTTCGTGGTATGAGGGTTGGCTCGAGTGGGATCAATCATTTATGAGTTTCACTGATCTCGCCGCGGCGTTCTCTGATTAGAAAGACAAGATAAACAGACGGCAATAAGCCGTTTTTTTATCAGATCTTAGTCAAATCAAGCAATGTGATTATATTTAATTACATTATTGTTTAGCAATTACGGCAAATCGATATCAATATCACTAGAAATTGCGATATAATATCTAAAGGTGATCAAGATGAATTGTATTAAGAACATAAACCGTACGCCAATCCCTGCAGATGTGTTTATGAGCACGCTGAAACTTTACTATCAAATGGGAAAAAACGAAATTTACCAAGATCTTTTCAAAGCCGAACATGATTATATCAGCGAACAAAACGCCTTTTTGGAGGCTGCCGCTTTTTTTCGCGCGTTTTTCCCGGAGCTCAAATTATCCGATTCACGGATGCGGTCGCTTAAACTTTCATCGACCGTTGCGAAAAACAAAGCCGAGAGCCAATATAAGAACATTATCGCCGTTTTCAGGATGATCCATCAAACTAAAAGCCAACCTTTTCATCTGAATGTCACCGAAATCAACGACCTATCGAAGTTGTTGTTTCACAATGTCTTTTCGAGCGACAAGCTGCAATACCGTAAACTTGATCGCTCACGACCGACGTTGATTTCAGGAGATAGCGTCTCGCTTCGCGAGCAGCTTGAGGAACTGATCAATAAAGTCCAGGACATCAAGAAACAAGGTATTTATGAACCGTTGTTTCTTTACCTCAATTTTCTCGTGGATTTTCAGAATATGGAAATCTATAAGCATGATCGAAACGATCTGATCGCGCTCCTTGTCTTTTATATCATGATGCTTCAAGAAGGAATCATCGCTGCTCGTTATCTTTCTTTTTTTGCGAAACTTCTCCTCAATCTAGAGGAATTCCGGAAACTTCTCGACAAATCTCGATTCGGCTGGAGCGAAGGCTTCTCGGA
>JAQVPE010000192.1 GCA_028702245.1 Candidatus Izemoplasmatales bacterium | reverse complement strand
ATGGCTACCAGAAGCTTTACGGAAAAGAAGAAGACGACGTTGAGGACAAGATTTTGCCATACTGCATTATGGGTTCAGCCATCAAAGCCGCTGAAGTCACTGCCAAACAGATGTTCACCACGCCGCCTGTTCGCTATTCCGAAAGCAAACTGATCAAAGAAATGGAAGAACTCGGGATCGGCAGACCATCGACGTACGCTCAGACGATCCAAACGCTAAAAACCAGAAGATATGTCACGATCAAAGAAAAAAGATTCTACCCAACGGAACAGGGTAGCAAGACGATCACAAATCTCGAGCACCATTTTCAAGAGTTCATCAGTGCCAACTATTCAAAGAAGATGGAGGAAAAACTCGATTTGATTGCCGAAGGCTATGATGAACAACTTCGGGTCGTGAGCGACTTCTACTCTTATTTCATACCGCTAGTCGACATCGCCTTCAAAGATCTCAAGAAAGAAAAGCCGGTTGAGACCGGAGAACTATGTCCAAAGTGCGGTTCGAAAATGGTCATCCGCAAAAGCCGTTACGGCGAATTTGAAGCTTGTGGCAACTATCCTGCCTGCAAGTATATCAAACCAGGTCCCCAAAGAGAAAAGAAGCAAATTGTCGATACGAAGGTTAGCTGTCCGAAATGCAATAAGGGAACGCTAGTGATTCGAACCGCAGCCAAAGGCAAAAACAAAGGCCACAACTTCATCGGTTGCAGCACTTACCCTAAATGCAAATACATCGCTCCCTATGAAGCTCTCGAGGATTTATGCCCGCTTTGCGGCAAGTCGCTCGTGAAAGAGAAAGACGGAGAAGTTCACTGCATTGACACAGAAACTTGCGGTTTCGTCCTTGAAGACTGATCCGCTAAGCTAAACGCCTCGCCGGTAGCGAAGCGTTTTTCTTAGAGAATATCTTTATCAAAGATTTCCCGGTATATGATATAATACTTACTGTTAGGGGTTGTCAAAATGGGTATATTCCAGAAAATATTCCAATCCAAAGAGAAGCGTCTCGAACGCGAAAAATACAAACTTGGCATGAAGAAAACAAGGAGCGGCTCGCTTTCCTCCTTGAAAGACGTTCTCTTGAAAAACAACAAAATCGATGATTCGCTTTTCGACAAACTTGAAGAAATATTCATTATGGCGGATATCGGTGTCGATACGGTTGTCAAGTTCATCTCCCTTCTAAAAGCGGAAACCAAGAAGTTGAAACTAGAATCGTCCGCTGAACTGAAATCGTTGATCGTCGACAAATTGTTCGATCTCTACCTTAAAGGCGAGGTGGTTGATACCAACATCAGTTTCAACGAAGGCGGTTTGACCGTCTTGCTGTTTGTGGGAGTCAACGGAACCGGCAAGACGACATCAATCGGCAAACTCGCCTACAAACTCCAAAAAGACGGTAAGTCGGTGATGATGGGTGCAGCGGATACTTTTCGGGCCGGAGCCATCAATCAACTAAAAATATGGGGTGAGAGAGTCGGGTGTCCCGTCATCAGCAAGTCTCCTGGAGCCGACCCCTCAAGCGTTGTTTTCGAGGCGATCAGGGAAGCGAAACGAACCAATACCGATATTTTGCTCATCGATACGGCCGGCCGTCTCCAAAACAAAATCAACTTGATGAAAGAACTCGACAAAATAAACAGGACGATTCATAAGGAGCTACTGGTTGAAGCCGCTTCGACCTATCTCGTCATCGATGCGACCACCGGGCAGAACGGACTTAGCCAAGCCAAGGTCTTCAATGAAGTCACCAATATCAAAGGCATCGTCTTGACCAAACTCGACGGTACCGCCAAAGGCGGCATCGTTCTCGCGATCCGCGAGGAACTCGGGATCCCAATCAGTTTCGTCGGACTGGGAGAGAAGATCGAAGATCTCGACTATTTTGATATCGAAGACTATATCTATGGCTTGTTCGCAGATTTTTTTGACTGAGACTAGATGGACCATTATATTATAGATAACCAGATTTCTTCTTTAAATAACAGATCATCTCGAGACAATGGAGGCTTCTATGGAACAACTTCAGGAAAAAATCAGATATCATCAACTCTACGATATTTACGGCGGGCTCTTGACAGACAAACAGAAATCGTATTTCTCCTATTACTATTTTGATGATTATTCGTTGTCTGAAATATCGAAGATCATGAATGTGAGCCGCAATGCCGTCTTTGAGCAGATCAAGACTGTGATCGGTATTCTCGATTACTATGAGGAGAAGTTGAATGTGCTGAAAAGACGGGAACGCCGCCAGTATCATTTCAAGCAGAACCGGGGCTCAATGACAAAAAAACAACTCGCAGAATTGATCGACGAGTTAGAAAAAATCGAGGGATACAATGGCATTTGAAAACTTGACCAGCCGTTTCCAAATGGCCTTCAGAAGGCTTACGGGAAAGGCGAAACTGACGGAAACCGATATCGAGGAGATGCTCCGCGAGGTAAGGCTGTCGTTGCTTGAAGCGGATGTCAACTACAAAGTCGTCAAGGAATTCACCGAGGAAATCAGAGGTTTGGCTCTTGGCGAGAAAATTCTCAAAGGCCTCAATCCCGGACAACAGGTAGTCAAGATCGTTAACGATGAACTCAAACGACTGATGGGCTCCGAGGCTAGTGACATCATCTTTTCTGATGAAGGCCAAACTGTTGTGATGCTGGTCGGCCTTCAAGGAACCGGCAAGACGACCACCGCCGGCAAACTCGCAAGTTTGATCCGCAAAAACCATGAAAAGAAACCGCTGCTCGTCGCCGCCGACATTTATCGTCCGGCCGCCATCGAGCAGTTGATAACGATCGGCAGTCAACTCGAGATCGATGTCTTTGAGATGGGCATAAACAAGAAACCTGAAGAAATCGTCTCTGAAGCCTTG
>JAQVPE010000191.1 GCA_028702245.1 Candidatus Izemoplasmatales bacterium | reverse complement strand
GATTGTTCGACGATGCTCTCATAGCGGGTAGCCTGGTACTGGATCCCGTATTTCGGATGTTCGGCGACTTCACCATAGAAACGGTAATTTTTATAGGCATCAAGCCGGGGAAAAAACCCACATACAACGATTGTGGGTTCATATCTCGCAATATTTTTATCATCGGTATCGATGATATCCAGTCTTAAGACGGAATAAGAGGTGTCCTCATTGTAGAATAGATACCCTTTGATGGAGCCTTCGATGTAAGTCATCAATCAAGCCCTAGTCGTTAACGGCCATCAGTTCCTCGATCGCGTCGATCTCCTTGACGATAGCCTCACTTAGGTTCCGCTGTCCGTTTTCCGTGACCAAGACATCGTCCTCGATGCGGACGCCGATCCCCTCTTCTTCGATATAAAGTCCGGGTTCAACAGTGATCACCATGCCCGGGGCCAAGGGACGCTGGTAACTTCCGACGTCGTGAACGTCAAGGCCAAGGTAGTGGCTGACCATATGGTAGTAGTATTTTCCGACTTCCGAGGCGTCTTTGATGAGCCCTAGCTTTAGCAAGCCTTTGGCAAGCTCATCGCTCGCGAACTTGTTTAATTCAGCGACGGTCAATCCCGGTTTGATTTTTTTGATCGTCTTTTTGTTCACATCAAGAACGAGGCTGTAGATTTCTCTTTGCCTAGCGGTGAACTTGCCATTAACCGGAAACGTCCGGGAAATATCCGCCGCATAAGGACCAGAAAGCGCCCCCAAATCAAGCAAGACCAAGTCATTGTCAACTGTATCTTTGTTGTTTTCCTCGTAATGGAGAACTGTCGCATTCTTACCCGAGGCGACAATCGTGTTGAAGGCGGTTCCTTCGCTGCCGTGAAGCCTGATCGTGAAGTCGAACAAGGCGTCAAAATGACGTTCGTTGACGCCAGGCTTGGCATTGGCCATCAGCGCCTCGATCCCGATGTTCGTATAGGCGATAGCCTGTTCGATCATCTTGATCTCGCTCTCGCTTTTGATCGTCCTCAGATCATAGAGAATATCATTCAGATTCTTGAGCGCTAGCTCCGGATAAGCGGTTATGAGTTCATTCGCCTGTTGGAGACTCTTAGGTTTCTGATAAGGTTTCGCCCGATACAAATCAAGATAGAGTATTTTAGGCATTTCGATCAACGCTTTGCGCGAATCGGAGAGCACGGCTGCGTGCATAAAACCGTTCAATTCCTGATTCAACCTGATATTCTCGACCTTGATTCCCGAAATCGCGGCCGCCTCAGCTTGACTCATTCGCTTCCCGAGCCACTTAGTGGCAAAATCGCTTGGCTCCTCGATGAAAAGAAACTCACTTTCGTATTTGGCTCCCTTGACTAGCAAAAGCGTGAAGTTTTCTCGCATAAGACCGGTAAGATAGTAGAAGTTCCGGTCCGTGACAAAAGGATAGAGCTGATCATTGCTCTTGTGGGGGGCAACCCCGGAAAATAAAAGCGCGAACGAAGGCGTTTCCATCTTGGCGATGAAAGCTTTCCGATTGTTTGTGAATGATTCGCTGTTCATATTTGTCACCTCGTAAATCTTTTTTTTCATTATATCATATCGCCATATAAAAAAGCATAAAATCCCTTGGATTTATGGTTTCAAAAAACTATTGATCCTGCTTATTGCGGATATGGTGGTAATAGACATACCAAATAGCGAAAATCCCCAAATAAGCGAGAAATAGCCAAAGAATGTTAAGAGGATGGCTCTGGATATCGAAGATGCTGCCGAGAAATACCAGAAACAAAACGATGATCAGCCTCGATGTGATGGTCAAGAATAAATATTTCGCAGTTTTGGTACGGGTCAAACTCAAGGCATAATTGAGCACTGAAGACGGTAAAAACGGATTTGACATCACCATTAATATCGGAATCAGATTCGGGCCCCGGACGACGTCAAGAAACATTTTTCCGTATTTGTTCGCTTCGACTTTCCTCGCAAAACTTGGAGCTAATGTCGCTCTAATCAATAGAAACACGAGAAACATACCGAGAAACGAACCCAGGGTAGAAAGAACGATCGTCAGGATGGTTCCTTGGAGGTTGCCAAAAGCACTCGCCATGATGCTCAAATTGAAACCAATGAGGAGCGTTAGTGGCAAAGAGGGGATCAAAGCCTCGACAAAAGGCAAAAGCACCGCTGATAGCGGTGCGAACCACATGTTGTTTTGAATGAACAACGATAACTTTTCGAGCAAATCCTCAATAAATTTCAAATCTGACGCCTCCGCTTACAAAAAAGCATCCCCGAGGGATGCCTTTAGTCTAGATGAGCTCTCCGAAATGTTTGAGCGTCCGGACCATTTGAACGGTGAAACTGTATTCGTTGTCATACCAGGAAATGACCTTGACGAGTTGTTTGCCATCATCATCGAGAACCTTCGTGCTTTGAGCATCAAACAAGGTGCCGTAGCTGATGCCGATGACATCGCTCGAGACGATCGGATCTTCGGTATAGCCGACAACTTCGGAAGCCGCATTCTTGACAGCTAAGTTGATTTCTTCTTTGGTAACTGGTCTTGCAGGTTCAAATACCAAGTCGACAACCGAACCAGTGATAACGGGAACGCGAAGCGCGATGCCGTCGAGTTTGCCTTTTAACTCGGGAAGCACCAAAGCGACGGCTTTGGCAGCTCCGGTCGTGGTCGGGACAATGTTCGCGGCCGCAGCACGGCCCCTACGGGAATCGATACCCTTCGAATGAGGGACATCAAGAGTAGCCTGGTCATTAGTATAAGCATGGACTGTCGTCATGAAACCTCTGACGATGCCGAAGTTTTCATGCAAGATCTTGGCGATCGGAGCCAAGCAGTTTGTCGTGCAGGAAGCTGCGGAAATAATCGTTTCTTGACCGGTCAAAGAATTCTCATTGACGCCGTAAAC
>JAQVPE010000012.1 GCA_028702245.1 Candidatus Izemoplasmatales bacterium | reverse complement strand
ACCATCTGTATGCCACATTGACCTCAATGTCCTTGATCGTTTGTCGCATCGATCTGATCCCAAAGATGAACTGGATGAATACG
The DNA here is from genome assembly GCA_028702245.1 of Candidatus Izemoplasmatales bacterium. GTDB lineage: Bacteria > Bacillota_I > Bacilli_A > Izemoplasmatales > Hujiaoplasmataceae > JAAYZB01. The sequence continues at coordinate 11,679 of JAQVPE010000012.1, read as the reverse complement.
ATCTTTATCAGAACTACCGGATCGATCGACGGTCTCCCTTTACTCTCGGAATACAAATCCTTTACCAAGTCTCTCACAAACTCAAAATCGATCACGCTCTCGATCTTTCGCACCAGATGTTTCTCGGGAACCATTGATTCGACGCTGATCATTTGGATATTGTCTCTACTTGTATCTTCTTTCTTCGTCATCATTTGCGATCACCTGTCGCTATTTTACCCTTTTACTATATACTTGTATATAGTAACTTCGAAATCAGTTGTATCTTGTGGATAACTCAAAGAAAAAGTACCCTTTATATGGATACTTTGTCTACAGTCTGAACACCCGTTCAACGGGTGTTTTCTATTGGTTATGCTTTGAATTCCATATTAAACATTTTATCATATAAATTAATTGACAATGTTATAACAATTGTATATACTATTTATGAGGGTGGTGTTTCTATGAATACACAAATAAAGAAGATAGGAAATAGTAAAGGTATTATTATACCAGCTGCTATTTTAAAAATGCTTGATATCAAAGAAAACGAAGAACTTACACTTAAGGTTGAAGGAAAAGAAATTATATTATCAAAAGTAGCTGTTTTTGATCCTAAATCACTAGAAGAGTTATTTTTAGAATATGAAGGATACTATAAAGGCGAAATTATATTTGATGATTCCAAAGGTAGAGAAGTATGGTAAATCAAGGAGATATCGTCATCGTTGATTTTGATCCTTCACTAGGTTCCGAGCAAAAAGGAAAGAGGCCTGGGGTTGTGGTAAGCAATGATATATATCACAAAAAAACAAATGGATTTGTTATTGTTGTTCCGATTACTTCTGATTTAGCAGTTAAATATCCTTTACATGTAGATTTAGATTCAAGGACAAAAACATTCGGACAAATCATGTGCGAACAAGTTAAAACCATGGACACAAAAGCAAGGGATTTAAAAACTGTTGAAAAACTTCCACCCGAGTTACTCGATAAAACATTAAAAATAATAAGGCTATTGTTTTAATTTCATGATTTCTAGGCGTTTGATAAGAATTCTATTTTCATTGCATCCAAACTCCATGCCAACAAGACAGCACAATTGGTTGTGACAACCTAAAAGAGGCACAAACTTGGTTATGACAACACATTTCGATTATGTAAGTCGCTTTCTGATGAAAGCGGCTTGCTTTTATTTGTACATACACTACGCAAAATCTATCTTGATGCCTGACTTTTAGTGGTTTATCGATTATACACGTGGTGTAGGCATATCTTTTCAAAGAAACGTAATGATTTGATATAATATTACTAGAGGTGAAATTTATGCAACCAAATACATTTGAGTTAACCAAAAATGTCTACTGGGTCGGTGTCAACGACTATGATCTAAGAGTATTCGACATCACGATGGCGACCAAGTATGGTACAACCTATAACGCTTATTTGATCAAGGGCAGCGAAAAAATCGCTTTGATTGACACGACAAAGGCCAACTTCGGCGACGAATATATTGAAAAAGTCAAATCATTGACAGACATAACTAAAATTGATTACCTGATTCTTAACCATACCGAGCCCGATCATTCGGGATCGGTGGTGAGGATTTTGGATTTGAATCCCGACATCACGATTGTTGCTTCTGGTCCTGGCTTGTCGAATCTAAAAGAGATCATGAACCGTCCCTTCAAGAGTATCAGGGCAAAAGACGATCTCGTCATATCGCTAGGCGACAAAACGCTTAAGTTCATGATTCAGCCAAATCTCCATTGGCCTGACACCATTTTCACCCATCTTGTCGAGGATAGCATTCTCTTCACTTGTGATTTCTTCGGCGCCCATTACGCCTTTGAAGGCGTCTTGGCAAAAAACGTCCGAAACAGAAGTGAATACATTGAAGCATTGAAACATTACTTTGACTCGATTATGTCTCCTTTCAAAGCGGATGTTCGCCGAGCCCTTGACGCTCTTTCCGGCCATTCTTTCAGGTACATTGCGACCAGCCACGGGGCGGTTCTTGACGAAACGGCCATTGAAGAGGCGAAGACGCTTTATCTTGGCTGGGCTACAGAAACTGATGAAGAGCGAAAAGTCGTAGTTATTCCTTACGCAAGCGCTTATGGTTATACCAAGAAGATGGCAGAGGAGATTTTCGAAGGGATCAATCAGATTTCTGATCGAAAAGTTGTCGTCAAACCTTATGATGTTGTGACCACTCCGCTCTTTGAGATAGTCAGTGAAATCGAAAAGGCCGATGCCTTTCTGATCGGTTCGACAACTATTTTGAAAGATGCTCCAAAACCGATTTGGGATATTCTCTCTTCATTAAACCCGGAGATTCACGGTGGGAAATTGGCGGGAGCATTCGGTTCATACGGGTGGAGCGGCGAAGCTGTGCCAAACATAACTGATCGATTGAAACAGCTGAAGATGCGAGTTCAAGAAGGGTTGAGAATCAGATTCAATCCATCCAACAGCCAGTGTCTTGATGCACGTAAATTTGGTGAAGCATTCGCCAAAGAATTATTGGGTATAAAATAAGAAGAGCGAACCTCAAGCGGTTCGCTCTTCAACTTCTTCGTTGAAAATGATAGGTTTCAAATTCGGTAGACTGGGTTTTACTTTATCGATAAAAAGGGTTCCCAATAGGTGATCGTACTCGTGTTGAACGACGATTCCTACGTATCCGGATAGTTTCATCAAAACCGGTGAGGCAACTCCGGTTTCAAGATCGACTAGGTGTGCTTTCAGTTTGATTCTTTTTGACCGAGGAACAAGTCCTGTTGTATTTTCATCGACCGAAAGACAGCCTTCTCCTCCGGGGAGATAGGTCAATTCCTCTGAAAACGAAATAATCTTGGGATTGACGAAAGCGAATGAAGCAAGGTTATTACCGGTTTCATCCCATGTATGCACACAAAACATTTTTTTAGAAATCGCTATTTGCGGCGCAGCCAAACCGACGGAAGGCCGCAACTTGTATTTCTCGATTTGATCTGGATCTTGGCTGTTTTTGACGAACTCCATCATTGAACGAATCGTATCCAAGTCAACTTTCTCAAGGGGAATTTTGACATCAACGGCACGTTTTCGAAGCAACGGGTGGCCGTCTTGGATAATGTCTTTCATAAGAAGCATACTATCACCTTCTATATGAATTATACCAAAAAACAGCTCGATAGCCAAGTTATATCGCTTATTAGCAACCCAGGATTTTATTAAAGGAAGGGTAATCGCCTTTGACTATGGTTTATTGAGTATCTACTTAACAAGATAGTGTAAGTGTTTTGGCAATATTGGACTTCGGATTGGCTTGATTGCGGTTATTATTCCAAAAAGAACAGGAAATATTCGCAGCGATATGATATAATCTTCTCAGGTGAGTTTATGGATTTGACTTTATACGAACAAGCCGATAACATCATCGCCGTTATCAAAAAATCATCGGCTTACAAAAATATGATCGATAGCCTTGCTCGCTTTGAAAGCGAAGCGAACTTAAAAGAAAAAGTTAATAACTTCAATCAATCCAAAAGGATGTACGAAAGCGTCTCTATTTATGGTAAACACCATCCTGACTATCAATGCGCAAGCAAGTCACTAGTTGAGGCAAAAGCCAATCTATTTGCCGAACCTGCTTATGAGAGCTATCTAAAGTCTCTTAAAGAGATCAATGAGGAATTGAGAGTCTTTTCATCTGAAATTGAGGAAGCGCTTCGTGAATGTCTTGTCACAAAGGATCAAGTATGTCGTAAAGGGTGATATCAATGGTCAATCGTAAAGGAATTATTGTCTATTTTCAAAACAAAAAAATCGCTAAGGAAGTCGAAGCTCTTGGAATATCGATCAGTTATCTCAATCCCAAAGCCGGCTATTTGACCGGTTATGTCGACGCCGAGATGTATGAAAAAGTCAGGAAACAACTGATCAAAAACAAGTTGGTCAAGAAAGTTGACGAGTCGCTACTAGACATTGAAACACTGGGTTTCAATGAATAGTCATCTGTCAATAAAAAAACCTTGACAGGTAATAAAAGATTTGCTAAAATACTAGTGTTTTGAATACTAGAGGAGGATAAAAACATGGTCAAAATCCGCTTGCAGAGATTTGGCACGACAAAACGTCCGTTTTATCGTGTTGTAGCAGCCGAAGCGAACAAGAAAAGAGACGGTAGATACCTTGAGATCGTTGGCTTATATGATCCCACCAAGGAACCAGCTCTGATCCAAATTGATTCCGAAAAGGCGCTCAAATGGCTTCATAATGGAGCTCAGCCAACCGATACCGTCAAGAATCTGTTCACCAAGATGGGCATCAACAAGCTCTATACGGAAGCTAAGATCGAAGCAAAAAAACATAAGTAACGAGGTAATGACAAATGGCAGTTAATTTTGAGAAACTGATCCAAGAGTTGGTTTCGCCACTTGTTGTGTACCCGGAAGATTTGCTTGTTAAGAAGTTTTCTGAAGACGAGGACGCCATCACTCTCCAAGTCCTAGTAAACAAGGACGATTTGGGACGCGTGATCGGCAAAGGCGGAAAAATTGCGAATGCGATCCGGACGATCGCCTATGCGGCCGCCTCGAGGATCGGCAAACGCGTCAACATCGATATCGATTCCTACGAATAGCCATGCCAGTCAAAGACAAGGTTGCTTTAAGCGCGTGTCTGCTCGGCATCCAAACCGCCTATGATGGCAAAGGAAGGCTAGATATTAACCTGCTTGCCAAGTTGAAAGGAAGACCCATTTTTCCAATCTGTCCAGAGGTGCTCGGAGGCCTTCCGACGCCAAGGATTCCTTCCGAGATTCAGAGCGACACTGGAAAAGTGCTGAATAGAGAGGGCCAAGATGTCACAGAGTTCTTTTCTTCAGGCGCAAAGGAAACATTGAGGATATTGATCGATGAGGAAATAAGATGCGTCTATTTGAAAGACAATTCACCTTCTTGCGGATTCAATAGCATCTATGACGGAACCTTTTCGAACCGCAAAATCCAAGGTGAAGGCATCACCTGCAAGTTCCTAAAACAGCATGGCATCAGCGTTATTAAATGAAAAGAAGTCAGCTAATCGCTGATTTTTTTATTGGTGTCGTTGGTGATCCGTGATTTAGAGTGTCTTCATGATCGATCGTCTATCGGGGAAGCGGTTGACAATTTCAAAGCATCGTTTATAATTAAGTCATAAGAAAGAAGAGGTATTTATATGAATAAACTAGGTGTACTGGTCTGCACGAATGCTGCAATCGACTATATACCCCATGACTACGACATCCGGGTTATCCGTTCCATGATCTTGATGGGCGGCAAGGAATACATCGACTTTGAGGAACTGACGGCCAACAAGTTTTATGAGATGCTCGAAAATGATCCCTCATTGTTTCCCAGAACGTCGATGGCTTCAACCGGAACAATGCTCGCAGAATACGAAAAACTACGTGACGAAGGCTGCGACGAAGCCTTGTTTGTGACAATCTCATCCAAAATGAGCGGCATCTATGAAAACGCCTTGATCGCCGCGAAGATGGTCGAAGGAATCAAAGTGACCGTTTTCGATTCAAGAACGGTCGGTTATCTTCAGTGCAAAATGGCTTTTCTGGCGCATGATCTGGCAAAAGCCGGAAAATCAATGGATGAAATCGTTGAGGAACTTTCTTTTATTCGCGAAAACAACCACATGTACTTTGCGGTCAATGATCTTTCCTATCTTGTTAAAAACGGCCGCCTTTCCAACGCCGCCGGTTTTCTTGCTAGTGTCCTCAAAATCAAGCCGTTGCTTGAAATCGACAAAGCGGGTGCGGTTGTGACGGTCGAAAAGATCAGAACCTTCCATAAAGCCGTTGAACGGATGGTTGACAAATTTCTCGAAGAGACCGAAGGCAAAGACTACGAACCGTTCATCGTCCATGCCAATAATCCGGAAACAGCCGAGGAAGTCAGACAAAGAGTGTTGGCTTTGAGGCCGGAATTGAAGGAAATCAAGGAGTATATACTCACACCCGCCGTTGGTGCCCATTGCGGTCCCAAAGCGCTCACCATCGCCTACGTCTTGAACAAACCAAGGTGAAAGCGTGATCAATAGCGATGTAATCCGGGGGCATATCGACACGATCATCCTCAAACTCCTCGGAGAAAAAGACATGTACGGATACGAACTCTCAGGCGAGATCAAAAGCAGGACCAACAACAAGTTTGACATCAAAGAGGCGACGCTCTATTCCGTATTGTCGAGGCTTGAGCAACGTGAGTTGATTGCATCCTATATGGGCGAGAAATCACTTGGAAGACAAAGGCGTTATTACCGAATCACCAATTTAGGACGCGCGTACTACAAAGAAAGCCTCAATGAGTGGCGGCTTCTGAACGAAATTATGATCAATACTTTGGGGAGTGATGGCTCATGAACAAAATCAAGAGTTTTGTCACGAGACTGCTCAAAGGCATGTTCAACGATCAAGACAAACGGGAACTGATCGAAATCTTGACTAGAAGCCTTGAAGAAAAGGTTGATGACCTTGTCGAAGCCGGAACACCAGTTCAAGAGGCGATCAAGCGCTCTATCAATGAGTTTGGCAGTTCCGATGATGTTCTTGATGCTTTTCCTGATAAAGAAAAGCTTAGAAGCAAAAAGATCAAAAGCCGTTTCAACAAACTCATTTTCGCATTGGCTGCGTATTTGATTGTGTGCGCACTGGTTTTATTCGTCAATTACTTGTTTATCGACTTTTTCGCCAACTATTGGTGGTCGGGCATTGTTGCCATTGGCGCCTTGTTTTGGCCTTTGTCGATGTTCTACGCTTATCTTAAGGCAAAAAGATAGCCGGATCCGGCTATCTTTTATTTGTTTAAAGACACGATTGTGATACAATATTCACGGTGAAAACATGAAACTAAGAAAACTCGTCTTCCTGGCGATCATGGTGGCTGCGAGCGTTGTCTTGAGCATCGTCGAATCGCTGGTATCGGTCGCCTTGTTCATCATCCCCGGGGTCAAACTGGGGCTGGCGAACATCATCACTTTGGTCATCCTATATGTGTATTCCGAGAAAGACGCCGCAATTGTCGTTTTTATCAGGATCATGCTCGTCGGTCTTGTCTACAGCGGCTTGTTTCAGCCAACCTTCTGGATGAGTCTTTCAGGAGGGGTCTTTGCTTTTCTGGCCATGGTTTTTGTCAAGCGATTGACAAAACTGTCCTTGATCAGCGTGAGCGTTGCCGGTTCGCTTCTCCATATGGTTGGTCAGATCCTGATGGCCATGATCGTACTCAATACGGAAACTCTGATCTTCTATTTGCCGTATATGATGCTGATAGCGATCCCGACCGGTATTTTCACCGGAATCGTCGCCAAAAAACTGATCACGATCCTCGAGAGACAATTGTTAGCGAGCGAAGAATAGTACTTGATTAAGGGAACATGTAAAAATACAGTTCTTCGAAGTTTTCCGAATAGACGAGAGTGCCGTCGGTCTTATACCAGACAGCTTCAAGATTGGGCGTTTGATTGACAAAGGCCAATCCTTCCTCAATCGTCATCAAATAGATCGCAGTCGAGTAGATGTCAGAAAGCGCACCATCTTCATAGAAGACAGTCACGCTCATCGCCTCGCCTCCCGGATAATTCGTTCTGGGGTCGATGATGTGGTGATAGACAACTTCATCCTCAATCCCCTTGAAGAAGCGCTGATAGTTGCCACTGGTTACCACACTGATGCCGCTTGGAATCTTGATGTAGGCGTAGAATTCCTTGGAAAGCGTGAATTCAATAGTGGGGCGGATCAAACCGATATAGAACAGCTGGTTTTCACGATCGGGATTTTCACCGCCGGCTTTGAGGTTGCTGTTGCCGGCATTGAGGATATAGTCGATATCAAGGCCATCCAGATAATCGGTGATTATCTCAGAAACGTAGCCTTTTCCATAACCGCCAAGATCGATTTCCATGTTCGGCTCTAAAAAGGAGATCGTCAGATTTTCCTCGTCAATGATGATGTCATCCGGATTAGTTGAAGTGGTATTAGCTTCAATCTCGGAAGCGGGAACAGGGCAATATGAATAAGCCAGCGAATCCTGGCAGGCACTATTCTCTCTGGCATCGTGCCAAATCGAGAGAATCGGACCAAGGGCGATATTGAATAAGGAGACACCACCCGATACGACCACATCTTCATGATCAAGTCCGTACTTGATCACGTTAAAAAGGTCTAACCCGACGGTGATGGGGTAAGTATCGCTATTGTTGATGGAATACACGTTGACCACATCGTCATAGTGATTATACTTGTCCATCAACTTGTGGTATTCTTCGAGATACATTTCGGTTGTATCAAAGACTTCTTCGAGATCGAATGTCGATGTTTGCGATATGTAGATCTTCAGTGAAATCGGCGCATCAAAGTAACTTGACCAGGTTTTTTGACAGACAAAAACCCCTTCGTTTTGACCGAGTACGCAGTAATCGGGATTAGGATTGCTGAAGGTGGTTGAAAGAGTTGTAGTTGTTGTAGCTTGGCAGCCGGTGATTACCCCGGCAAAAAGCAGAAGACCAATCAAAATCAGATATTTCTTCATTTTTGTCACCTGAACTATTATACATAATTGTCTAGCAATAATCCAGCATATTTGCATGGCATGCCAAGATCCTTATCTTTTTCGAACATATTACGAAAGGAAGTGAGACTATCAAAAAGCAAGATCTAATTTTCATCGCAGCCGTGCTTTTTATCGGTCTTTCGCTTCTTCTTGGCTTTAAAATTTGGGAGAACACCAACAAGACGGGAGAGGTTTTTGCCAAAATCACCTATCGTGACGAGACCATCCTGATGATCGATCTCCATTCTTTCGAGTATAAGGTATACGATACCGAGTATCAAGATCAAGTGATCGTTATGCGGGCGGATGAAGGCATCTTCTATGTCCCGGGAACTGTTACCACCGATATGACTGCTCTTTATGAAACCGATACTTTTGCCAGGGACAACAACATCATAGGCGTCAAACTACTGGTCGAAGACGGCAAAATCCAAGTTCTATATCAAGAAAGCCCTCGCGACATCTGCCAGTTGCAGCGGCCGACTTCTTCAAGCCTTGAACCTTTGGTTTGCCTTCCTAACGAACTGGTAGTGTCGATTATGACGAACATGGAGTCGGATGAGTTCATACCCGACTCGGTATTGGAGTGATGATCATGTTTATTGACCCCAGAGTATTTTTGATTTCGCGGATCATTCTTTTCTTTGTGGCGACCTGGTTCGTCTATACAGCTCTGCAGGCAATGGATTTTTCCCGTGTCTTCAAGCAGAATTCAACCAATCAGATCCGCTTCATCTTGATGGTAGTGTCGGTAATCCTCGGGTATTTGTTCGTTGACGCCTTCATTTCCCTTTTTGAAATGGTCAACGAGCTGATCTAAAAAGACCGCCAAAATCAGCGGTTATTGATTATAAGTTTTTGTCGAACTGATTATCCTCGGCGTGATTTCTCCCTTAGTCATATTGGTAAGCGCAGAAATAATTTCGACGGTATGTTTATGTTCAGATGAGATTATGTAGCTGACCTTTTCTGTGAACTCTTTTGTGATGACCTTCGCATTTTCTTGAAGAAAATGGTCGATGCTGCTTTGATATTCATAACCAAAACTGATTTCGATACTGTCAAGATCAAGTTTAGGTATGATCTGTGCATCGTCAAGCGCCTCACGGCCGGCTTGTCCGTAAGCCCTAATCAGGCCGCCTGTTCCTAATTTGGTGCCCCCGAAATACCTGACGACGATCAATGCAACGTCGGTCAGGTTCTTTTTTTTGATTGCTTCAAGCAAAGGCTGACCAGCCGTTTTGGCTGGTTCACCATCGTCCGAAGCCTTTTGGTGTTCTTGGTTGTCGCCGATAATATAAGCATAACAGTAATGCGTGGCCGAAGGGTAGAGTGATTTTGTTTGTAAGTACAAAGATGTAAAGGCCTCGACTGTTTCGACTCTCGCGGCGACGGCAATGAAACGGGATCCTTTGGCTAGATGTTCAGATATTGTCTGAAATTTGATTGAATACATGGTTTATCACCGCCATAATTATAGCACGCGAAGCGCGAATATGATAGAAAAAGCAGGTAAGGTATGTTATAATTATGCAGGTGATTGACTTGGAAAGTCAACTGAAAACGGCCATCCAAATCTTGGACAAATTGCACATAGAGGGCTATCAAGCCTTTTTTGTCGGCGGGTTTGTCAGGGATTACTTGCTAGATATACCGATTCAAGACATTGATATCGCCACTTCCGCGAAGCCGGAAGAAGTACAAAGAATTTTCCCCGATGCCATAGCGACAGGTGTTCGCTTTGGGACAGTCTCAATCAAAAGGTGTAATCACCTTTATGAAATCACCACTTTTCGGAGCGAAACCGAATATGACGATCATCGTCACCCAAAAGCCGTCACATTCGCAAAAGATCTTGAGGACGATCTGAAACGGCGGGACTTCACCATCAACGCCATCGCCATGACCAAGCAAATGGAAATCATCGATCCTTTGTCTGGGCGAGAAGACTTGAAGCGCGGTTTGATTCGCGCCATCGGCGAACCGCTTGAGCGATTTACAGAAGACGCCCTCAGAGTTTTGCGTGCTTTTCGCTTTGTGGCAAAACTCGGATATGATTTGGAAGCAAAAACATCTGAGGGCTTAAAGAAGGCAATGCCCTTTTTGAAGAAAATCGCCAATGAAAGAATCATGGGTGAACTTGGAAAAATAATCGTCTACCCCGAAAACTTCAAAGCTTTAAAACTGATGCACCTTCATGGGCTGGGAGACGTCATTGAAGATATCGGGCTTGGCCTTCAAAAAATCGCTGAACACGGAAGGTTCAACTTGAATGTTCGGGAGTTCTACGCGTTTTGTTTCTATCTTGCAGGATGCGCCGATATTCCCAAGACGTGGCGATTTTCTAATAAAGAGAAAGTCCAAATTATGAAACTGATCGATCTCATCGAAAAGCGAAGCAAAGGACCGCTTTCTAAGCTTGATATTTTTCGGGCGGGGCTTGATGATTCTTTAGCTTCTAATAAGATATCCAAGTTCATAGGTGAAGATTTAGACCAAGAAAATCAGATCCATTCGCTTTGGCGGGAACTGCCGATCAAAAAAGAAAGCGATCTCAAATATAAAGCAACAGACCTCATTGATTTGATGATGGTCGAGGATAATCGACAAATCGGCGAAGTCTTCCAGGAAATAACTGACGCGGTTGTTTGTGGACGAATCGCAAACAACGAGGACGAAATCAAAGACTACGTCTTGAATCGCTTTAGAGAAGGTACAGGGAAGAGATAAGAACATGATAAATGATAACCGCAAATTCTATTGTTACCTCGATGATTTTGATTTGATAACCATTATCATTCCTAGTGGCCATTATCTGGAAAACACGACTTACAAGCTGCTTGGCAATGACGAGGTCATCGATCTTGAAATTCGCGAAAGAGTTACGCTTCCGGGAGAGTTAAAACTCGTCTGTGGTTTCGACGCCTATATCGAACTTCGCATGATCTATCATGTTATTTCTAGCACAGGCGACAAATCCGAGCTTTATACCGGAAAAATCGTTCGCACCGAACTATTCGACAACATCTACTATTACAAAAAAACCGATCTTGGCCCAACTTACCATAAAGAATCCACTAAATTCAAGGTTTGGACTCCGGTTGCC
>JAQVPE010000190.1 GCA_028702245.1 Candidatus Izemoplasmatales bacterium | reverse complement strand
CAGAGATGTGATGCGTCATGATTTTTGTTATAGCCGCGTTTTCTCCTTGCCGGATGATCTGATCGATCCGGTTTTGGTCTTGGAAGGCATCGATTCCGTCGCTACAGTCTACCTAAACGGCAATTTGCTTCAAAATACTAAAAACATGCATCGAACTTACAGGATTCCCATCAAAAAAGAACTATTGACGGAAACTAATGAGATTAGGATTGTTCTTAGCTCTCCCATCAAGTACGTTGAAGAGAAAGTCGCAGAGGCTAAGCATGATCTTTATCACGCCCGTTACTCGATCAAAGGTTATGTTTATCTTAGAAAAGCGCATTCGATGATGGGCTGGGACTGGGGTCCTCAACTCCCAGATGCCGGTATCTGGCGTGATATTTATCTTGAAGACCAGTCAACTCCAAAAATCAGCGGACTATTGGTCAAACAATCCTTCAATAACGATTTTGTTACTCTTGAGATCAAGCCGCAACTGATAGTATCAGAGAGCATTGAGGATGCGGAAGTGTCCTTTGAAGTCTTTGATCCTGAAGGAACAAGGCTTCATCAAGCAAATCAGCCCCTCCATGAGAACATAGAACAGTCGATTTCAATTTCCAAACCTAATCTATGGTACCCGACAGGCTATGGAGAACAACCTCTTTACACAGTGAAGATCGAGATTCATTCTGGAGGAGTGAAGGTATCAAGCCACAGCGAAAAAATCGGATTTAGACAAATCGATGTCATTCAGGATGAGGACATCTATGGTAAGTCTTTTACCATTGCCGTCAACAAGATCAAGATTTTCGCCAAGGGAGCCAATTACATCATCGAGGACAATCTTCTTGGCAGGATGCAAGAAGAAAAGACCAGGGCTTTGCTCGAAGCCGCAAAAGCGGCAAATCACAACACCATCCGCGTTTGGGGCGGCGGCATCTATCCTCCGGACTATTTCTACGCTATCGCGGACGAACTCGGGCTCCTTGTTTGGCAAGATTTGATGTTCGCCTGTTCCGTTTATGAACTCGACCAGGAATTTGAGCGGGAAATCCATCAGGAGATCAAAGACAATCTTTCTAGAATCCGCAATCACGCTTGTTTGGCGCTTGTTTGCGGCAACAACGAGAACGAAGAGGCGATCACGAATTGGAACGTTCCTTCAAAGGAATACTCGAAAGAAAGCTACGTAAGGCAGTATCTGGAGTTGATCCCAAAGTGGGTCAATGAGTACGCCCCCGGAGTATTCTACTGGCCTTCTTCCCCTTCGTCTGGTGATGTTTTTCAAAACCCCAATTCAGACAACTACGGCGATATGCACTACTGGGGCGTTTGGCACAACACAGAGGCGATCACCAATTACCGCAAGCATTTTCCCAGGTTTATGAGCGAATTTGGGCTCCAATCGTTTCCTAGTCTAGAAACCGTTAAGACCTTTGCAGAACCTGAGGATTTCAATATTTTTTCAAAGGTCATGGAACACCACCAGAAAAACAGCACCGCCAATAGCAAGATCCTTGTCTATATCGGCATGATGTTCCGCTATCCAAAGGATTTTTCCTCTCTTCTTTATGTTTCGCAATTGATCCAGGCCGAGGGAATCCGTTACGGAGTCGAACATCTGCGCCGCAACTACGGCAGGTGCATGGGTTCCTTGTATTGGCAGCTGAATGACTGCTGGCCGGTTGCCTCTTGGTCTGGCATCGACTACTATCATCGGTGGAAAGCCCTCCATTACCATAGCCGGAAGTTTTATGAGCCCTGTTTGCTTTCTTTGGAAGAAAACGCTGATCAAGTAGCCGTTTTCATCACCAATGACACCCAAGAATCGCTCGATGGCCTCATCAACTGGTCTTTTGAAACATTCTCAGGCGAAGTAATCGAGCAGGGATCCCAAAGAGCTGTGGCTTCGATGATGTCCGCAAAGTGTTACCGAACATTTAGTTTCAAATTGAACAGCCAATTGCGAGCGACTACGGTATTTCGTGCTGAGTTCATAGTCGGCGAAAGGATCGTCTCGCGAAACGAGGTTTCGTTTGTCCCCGATAAACACCTCAAACTCTTAAAACCGACTTTTAGTTGTTCGCTCTTTGGCAAAGATAAGCAGTATCATCTAGAAATCGCCTCAGACACTTACGCGAAATTCATCGAAGTGAGCATCCCGGGTCATGATGTCGTCTTCTCTGACAATTACTTCAACATCCTCAAAAACGAAAAAAAGATGATTGATTTTTCCTGTGATTCACCCGTTAATCTAACAGATATCAAAATTAGAAGTCTTTACGATTCATATCAGTAGGAAGTGATATCTATGAAGAAAATCAACATGGCCGATATCGCGAAAGAACTCGGAATCTCCACCGTATCGGTATCAAAAGCCCTCAACGACAAAGAAGGCGTATCTGAAGACCTAAGGGAGAAAATCAAAAAAGTTGCCTCCCGTTTTGGCTATCGGCTGAACAACTCCGCCCGTAGTCTAAAGATGGACAAACAGTTCAACGTCGGGATCCTGATCGCTGAAAAATACATTCTTGACAAAGAAGCCTATTATTTCACCGTGAGCGGCGAAATGATCAGAAGGCTTGATGATCTCGGCTATTCGGGCATCATGGAGATCATCACCTATGAAAACGAGAAAAACTGTGTCATGCCACGTTTCTACAACGAAAACAAAGTCGATGGCATCATCGTTTTGGGACAGATGAAAAGCGAATATCTCATGTGTCTTGAGAGCGTCAGCGTTCCCGTCATCTTTTTTGATTTTTACATGAAACAATTCACAATCGACTGCATCGTCTCCGATAACCTTTATTCGGCATACATGTTGACGAATGAACTGATCGAGAAAAACCATCGCCAAATCGCTTTTGTCGGTTCTATCGAAGCCACCTCGAGCATCCAGGACCGTTTCCTCGGCTACTACAAGAGTTTGATCG
>JAQVPE010000189.1 GCA_028702245.1 Candidatus Izemoplasmatales bacterium | reverse complement strand
AGGAAGGATCGGTGACTCCAGCCATCGGAGCGACAACGATCTGGTTATTGATTTCAATATTTCCGATTTTCCACTTCATTGTCTCACCTCTTTTTAGTCTGGACTGATATTGATTATAATACATTGCACTAGAGAAGACAAACCATTTCATCATCATGTTTTGCTATGCTATAATACTTCCAGGGATGTGATATTTTGCATGATTATCTTGTAAAAGCGTATGCATTTGACAAGTTTGTCAGAATCTATGCGGCAAGAACAACCGACCTTGTGAATAAGGCAAGATCGATACACGATACTTGGCCAACGGCCACTGCTGCTTTTGGCCGGATCTTGACGGCATCGGTAATCATGGGTGCCATGTACAAGGAAGATCAAACACTGACGATCCAAGTTTCCGGCGATGGTCCGGTTGGAAAGATCGTGACCACCACGGATGCTAAAGGCTCTGTCAGAGGCACGATTGAAAACCCCCATATCCAATTCTCAACCTCGGATGGTAAACTAGACGTTGGCAGGGCGATTGGCAATACCGGCTTTATCCACGTCACTAAGGATTTGAAAATCCGTGATGTTTTTACTTCGAGCTCCGCCATCCAAACGGGCGAGATTGGTGATGACTTCACTTATTACTTCGCTATGAGCGAGCAGATCCCATCTTCGGTTGGACTGGGAGTATTGGTTGGTGAAGAAAATGAAGTTATCGCCAGTGGCGGTTTCATCCTTCAACTGCTGCCGGGCGCGAAGCCGGAGATGATTAAAAGAATCGAGGACGCTATCGGCTTTCTTTCTCCAATCAGTGATCTCATTGCTGCCGGGCTCACTCCCGAACAACTGATCAATGAAATCACCGGTGGTGATTACGAATTCGTCGAACAGCTTGACTTAAAATATAGTTGCGATTGTTCCAAATCAAAATTCGCCAAATCCCTAGTGACTCTCGGCAAGGCCGAACTAGAATCGATGATCAATGAAAAAGAATCAATTGAAACCGTTTGTCAGTTTTGTGGAAGCAAATACCGGTTCTCAATATCGGACCTTAAACAAATACTTGCATCAGCGCAAAGCAAACAGAAAAAACAGGGATGAAGATATCTTCAT
The DNA here is from genome assembly GCA_028702245.1 of Candidatus Izemoplasmatales bacterium. Classification (GTDB taxonomy): domain Bacteria; phylum Bacillota_I; class Bacilli_A; order Izemoplasmatales; family Hujiaoplasmataceae; genus JAAYZB01. The sequence continues at coordinate 1,819 of JAQVPE010000189.1, read as the reverse complement.
TCCTGCTTTTATTTAGATGACTTTGATGTATCTCTTGATTTCCCACTCAGTCACAGCTGAGCGAAAATCATCCCACTCCAGTCCCTTTAAACTGACAAATTTCTGAAAAATATGATCCCCAAGAGCGGCTTTGACAATATCGTCTTCTTTCAAAAGATCAACGGCTTCTTTGAGGTTGTTGGGCAAATTCAATACTCCGAGTTCACTGCGTTCTGTTTCGGTCATCTCAAACAAATTAAGATTGATTGGAGCAATCAAAGGTAAATCTCTTTCGATGCCGTCAAGTCCAGAAGCCAAGATTACCGCCATTGCCAGATAGGGATTGCATGAAGTGTCGACGCTTCTGATCTCTGTTCTGGTCGTGTCCCCTCTTGTGGCCGGGATTCTGATCATTACCGAACGGTTGTGTTCAGACCAGGAAATATAGCAAGGAGCCTCATATCCGGGAACCAGGCGCTTATAGGAGTTGACGGTCGGATTGGTGATTGCACAAAAATGGCGAGAATGGGTCAGGATGCCGGTAATCCATTTCCGGCAGAGAAGCGACAACCCCATCGGATCTTCAGGATCATAGAAAGCGTTGGCGCCGTTTTTATCTTGTAAAGAACAGTTGGTATGCATTCCCGAACCATTGATTTTGGCTATGGGTTTTGGCATGAAAGTGGCATGAAGTCCGTGTCTTCTGGCGATGTTTTTGACGACTAACTTGAATGTTTGGACGTTATCACAAGCTTCGACAATATTCGAAAATTGGAAATTGATTTCATTTTGTCCGGGCGCGACCTCGTGATGGCTTGCCTCCATCGTGAAGCCAATCCGTTCAAGTTCAAGGACGATGTCTCTGCGGCAATCTTCCGCACCATCGATCGGAGACAAATCAAAATAGCCGCCCTGATCGGTAACGTTCAGGGTTATTTCTCCGTTCTCGTCAAGCTTGAGCAGAAAGAACTCCGGTTCAAAACCAATATTCAAAGCCGTAAAACCAAGTTCTTCCATTTTTTTGGCGACCCGTTTCAAATTGCTGCGAGGATCAGCTGGTGAAGGTTTTCCTTCAGGAGTAAAGACATCGCAGACAAGTCGCGCGACTTTTCCATAGGCCGTGTCTTCCCAATTCATGATCAGCCAAGTGTCATAATCCGGTCTTAAATACATGTCGGCTTCCATGATGCGGGCAAAGCCTTCGACCGAGGACCCGTCAAACATGACTTTGCCATCAAGCGCGGCATTCAGTCGGCCAATGGGGATCTCAACGCTTTTGATCGTTCCGTTGATGTCGGTGAACATCAGCCTGATGTACCGAACATTCTCCTCTTTGGCAATCTTGAGAATCTGTTCTTTGGAATATTTTCCCATATTTAGTTTTTCTTGTCCGCCCTCGGAACGATGCTTTGCACTCCCGAAAAGAGAACAACCTTTCTTGTGAGACGACGTTGTCTCATATAATGAAAATATTATACTTCGTTATTTTTAAGATACAAGGGGTCATTGGTTATTTTTTAGGATTTTTTCCGCAATTATGTATTTGGTAACCTTTTCATCCATTGCTCGCTTGCGAATCAGCTCGTAAGCCGCTTTTTCGGTCATGCCGTTTTTGATGAGTAGCGCTTTTGCCATCAACAACATTTTCTCGTTTGTTTCCCGGTTATGCTGCTTTTTGGATTTGGCTGTTTCTAATCGCAGTTTATCCTGATATTTGCTATGAATCGTGATTGCCAGTGGCAATTCGACATCGATCCGATTTTCATCGATATAAGTGAACTCAGGAAAATCCTTGTTGATGAGGGCGGTAACCGCCCCTGGGTTTTGCGATAAAAACAAA
>JAQVPE010000188.1 GCA_028702245.1 Candidatus Izemoplasmatales bacterium | reverse complement strand
TTGTTGCGACAACGAGCAGAATCGGCGAGATGATCAGCGAGATCGCCATCAGTGTGATATTCAATTTCGACATTTGCCAAATCGAGAGTCCCACTAGAAGCAAAAGCCTTAACACCTCAACGATTTGATCGCTGACGAAGCGCTTGTAAGCCTCGACATCAGTCGTCACCCGCTGGATGATATCTCCGGTCTCGGAGTGGGCGTGGAACGAATGATCAAGATTTTGGAGTTTCTTATAAAGGTTGTTTCTGAGGTCATATGCGACTCTCTCGGCAAAGAAGCCGGTTGATGCCCGTCTTAGGAAAATTGTGACCGATCGGACGAGTTCGACAGCGACAAGCACGACGGCAGCGAGCAACAACTGCTTCGCCTGGGTGTCGGCAATCAATAGATTTTGAAGGAAAACCGGGAGAGTAGATCCCTCGTCATTAACCTGCAAGATGACATCGATGATGTACTGGCCGAACAAGGGGATAATCGTTCTTAAGTACGACACGATGATCAAAAATACAAAAGATGCTATCATCAGTGGCCAGTGTCTGCCGATCCATCTGAACATCAGGACCAAAAGCCTGGTCACTTTCTTTTTGGGATTTGTTTCGTTTGAATTTGTTTCCATATCTTTCACCTCTTTTCCTGCGATATGGATGTGTCCTTAGTAAGCGTAATTCACATACGTTCGATGATCTGCATTCCCAAGAGGTTCATGCCGTCGTTCAGGATGGCTCTGACCATATATAGAACATGCAGTTTGGTTTGTTTTTCTTCAATATCCTCGACGAGGATCCGGTCCTTGCCGTATAGGGTGTTGAAAAGGCTGGCAAGGTTCAAAAGGTACTTGGCTATGAGATTCGGAGCGTACTCTAAAGCGCTTTTTTCAATAATCTCCCCATACGAGCCGATCGTTTTCATCAGTTCATAGACGTGATCCTTTTCAAACCAAGAACCGTCGACCTTGCCTGTGAACTGAAACTCTGCTTGAGCGAGGATCGAGTTGATCCGGACTGAAGTGTATTGGAGATAGGGTCCGGTCTGTCCAAAAAAGTTGACCATGTCCTGAAGATTGAATTCAAAGTCGTTGCCGCGATAGTTCTTGAGATCGTTGAAGATGATGGCGCTTACCCCAACCTTTTCGGCGATTTCCTCTTTGCCGGGAAGATCGGGGTTTTTCTCGACGATATAGTCGAGGCTCAGAGAAACCGCCTCATCGAGAACATCGATGAGTTTGACAGTCTTTCCTTTTCTTGTGGACATCTTCTTGCCGTCTTGGAGCACAAGCCCAAAATTCACATGGACGATGTCTTCGCTATAAGGATAGCCCATGAGACCGACAACTCTTTTCAATTGCTCGAAGTGGAGTTTTTGTTCATTGCCGACAACATAAAGGCATTTGTGGAAATCATAGGTGGCTTTTCGGTAAAAGAGCGCCGCCAAGTCTCTGGTGATGTATAGCGTTGAGCCATCGCTTTTTTGGATCAGTGCCGGCGGCAATTCCGCTCCGAGATCGACAATCATCGCTCCCTCGTCTTGGACGAGCAGCGCTTTGGCTTTCAACTCATCGATTACTGTTTTCATCTTGTCATTATAGAAAGCCTCGCCGTCATAGGAATCGAAATTGACATTCAGCTTCTTGTATACCTGCATATACTCTTTGAGCGATTCTTCCCTAAACCAGGACCAGAGCGATTGGTACTTGGGATCGTTTTGTTCGAGATCGCGGAAAATCTCCCTGGCTTTTGATTCAAGTTCGGGGTCCTTCTTCGCTTTTTCGTGAAACAGGACATAAAGTTTCTCGAGTTCGGCAATCGGATTCTTTTTGACCGCTTCTTCCGAGCCATAGTGGATGTAGGCGTAGATGATCTTTCCAAACTGGGTTCCAAAATCACCCAGGTGGTTGATCCTGATGATTTTGTAGCCGCATTTTTCAAGGATGTTCCCTAAAGCGTGGCCGATGATCGTCGAGCGAAGATGCCCGATCGAAAAGGGCTTGGCGATATTGGGAGATGAATAGTCGATGCAGATGGTCTTATCCTTGCCGAAGGCGCACGATCCGATGTTATCGCTGTTTATCATGAAATCGGCGATAACGGCGGAAGCCACCTTCTGCTTCTTGAGAGTGATATTGATGAACCCGCCAAATACATCGACACTTTCAAAATACTCGTTAAGAGAAGTTTCCAATATGAGACTCCTAACGGCGTCAACGACCTCGACTAGCGGCTTCGAAAAAGCCTTTACTAGCGGAAATACCGGAACTGAAATATCGCCTTGATTGGCTCTTTTCGGTTCCTCTACAATAACTGGGACTTCGATTGAGAATTGTACTTTCAATGCTCGCTCGAGCTCACTATGTAATTGTCTTTTGATTTTCTCAATCATATCGATTACCTCCGCTATGTCAACTTCCTGAATGTAGGAAGTCTATTTGACAAATAGATTTTTGGATATTTGATGTATCTAATATTTTAGCACACGCCGATGGCGATGTCTTGTCTTGTTTAGGATTATGTTTCGATTTGAGCGAACAACGTCATGGTTTCTTTTTCGAGTTTATGGATCCGTTCTTGGACTTCCTCATAGGTTGCTTTTTCCATATAGACTTCGGGTTCAAACAATGAACTCCGGAGCTTCTCGATCTCCCTGGTTTTTTCTTCAATCTGCGCTTCGATCTTGGCGGGTGATGGCTTTGAGCTTTTTTGAGATGGCTCCGTCTTGTGCTTGCTCGCAGTTTTTTCCGATTGTTTTTCCTGGTATTCCTTGTAAGCGTCGTAGTTTCCTTCAAAGTATAGCGATTCGCCATCATCCATCACTAGTAATTTCGATGCGACTTTATTGATGAAGTAGCGGTCATGAGATACAAAGATGATGGGACCACTGAAAGACTGAAACACATCTTCGATGATCGTCCTTGTATAGATATCAAGATGGTTCGTCGGCTCATCGAGAATT
>JAQVPE010000187.1 GCA_028702245.1 Candidatus Izemoplasmatales bacterium | reverse complement strand
TGGCAATCCTTATGAGATTGAGGCGATCGTCAATAAACTTGATTTGGTCATTCTCGGCGCCGCGGAAGTCGACCTCGACTTCAATGTCAACGTGACGACCGATTCCTTTGGCAAGATCATTGGCGGAAGCGGCGGTCACGCCGATACTGCCCACGGAGCCAAGCTGACGATCATCACCTCGACTCTTGCCAAAGCGAGAATTCCTTTGATCAAGGAACAAGTCAGGACTATCACTACTCCTGGCGAGGACGTCGACATCATCGTTACCGAACGCGGTATCGCCATCAACCCCAAAAGAGATGACCTAATAAAGAAACTCGAAAAAACAAAACTACCAATATTTACCATCAAAGAATTAATGGATTTGCAGCACCGAATCTCGGGAATCCCGAAGGAGTTACCGGTAGGAAAAAATCCTGTCGGCTACGTTGTCTATCGAGACGGAAGCATTATCGATACTATTTATAGTTCGAGGTGATCAAAGTGGTAATCAAACGCGCGCTTCTTGCTCTGGAAATCGAAAAGGTTTCCCTGTTTTTGCAGGAGAATGGGCTTAAGTATGATGCCGACATCACCGAGACCCTCTATATCGAACAAGACAACACTGTTATAGCCTCGATTTCAAGAAGCGCTTATTTGATCAAGTGTCTCGCCGTACGAGAAAACAGACGGGGAGAGAATCTTGCCGGCACTATCCTTTCCGAGTTGCTCAGTAACATGCGTCTAGAAGGGCTCAATTACTATCAAGTATATACTAAGTCGACGTATATTCCTTCTTTTGAAAGCATGGGCTTTCGCCTATTGGCAAACAGCGGACACGTTGCCATTCTCGAAGCGGGCGAATCTCGAATCGACGACAAAATGGAAGAAATCAAAGAAGCGGTAGAAAAGCATATTAACGCATCAGTGTTCAATAAAAACATCGGCGCGATCGTCGTCAACTGTAACCCGATGACCAAAGGCCATTATCAACTAATACTTGATTCAGCGAAAAAACACGATGTTTTCTTGGTTTTTGTCGTTGAAGAAGACCAATCGTTTTTCAACTATGAAGAAAGATTCGCTTTTGTCCATAATGCTCTTATGGCCTATCCAAACATCATGGTTTTACCTTCGACGAAATATATGGTGTCACAACTGACATTTCCAAGCTACTTTCTTAAGACAATTGATGAAGCTGAGTATGAACACGCTTTGCTTGATGCCATCATTTTCCGCGATCATTTCGTTAAGAAGTTGAATATTGCCAAGCGTTATATCGGAAGCGAAGTTGAAGCGGTGATGGTCGCATACAATAAAATCCTCAAGGACCAATTAAAGGATCTAATTGTCGAACAAAAACGATTCACTCTCGGTAACGAAACGATCAGCGCATCATTGGTGCGTAAGCTGATTTTTGAAAACCGCATTGAAGAAGCGGTCAAATATATACCAGAGCCAAACCAGACCCTCTTTAATGAAATAGCCGGAAAGAAATACAATGAATATAAACGCTCGAATTCTTGAGGCTCGCGAACAGCGGTATTTCAGAATCAAAGCATTGAGCGAACGACAAAAGACATTGGTTATCATAAAAGCTAATACTCCCGGGCGGCAGAAAGCACAACCGCTCGCTTGTTTTTTAGTCAAATTATTCGCAAAACAGCTTACAACAGCTGATTTTTGGGTAATCGGCGACTACCTTGATGAAGATGGCTATTACAAAATATTTGGAAGCAATAAAGATCCGAATATTGTTAAACAAAAAACTATCGATATCGAAGAAAAGCATCCTTTGGGACGTTTTATTGATATCGATGTCTATGACGAACATCATAAGCTAAGCCGAACAAAACCCCGTCGGTGTTTTGTTTGCGGGGAAATAGCAACATCCTGTATCAGAAACAATCGTCATCACCCCGAGCTTGTCTTAAATGCCTTTGTAGAACCCATCGCAACCCATCTCGAAAGACTCATTGTGAAACTGATTGAAGAGAGCGTTCTCGATGAACTGAATCTAGAGCCCAAGTTCGGTCTAGTTTCAAAATCAACTTCCGGTTCCCACAAGGATATGGACTATGATTTGATGCTCAAGGCTCACAAAGCCATCGAAGCCGACTTGTATCGGATTTTCCTGATGGGTTTCAATGCCAAAACCACCCAAAATCTTTTTGAAAAGATTAGAGCGATCGGCATAGAGGCCGAGACCAAGATGCTAAGGGCAACCGCTGGTATCAATACATACAAAGGACTGATCTTTAGTCTTGGAATTGTGCTCGCAGCCTGTGGGTATCTGCTTTCTGGAAAGCGCAAAGAGCAAGATGTGTTTGAAGTAACGAAACAAATCGTCGGAAACATAACCGCTGAACTTGATAAAGAGTCTCGGACATTTGGAGAGCGGGCATACAAACGTTATGGATTCAAGGGCGCTCGGGGCGAAGCCGAATCTGGTTTTAAAAACGTCAAGAACGTTTATGAGAAGCTGGAAGATTTATCTTGGCATTCGCGGATGATGGCGCTCATTTCTCTGATATCTAGTGTGGATGATACGGTCTTTCTGAAACGGAGCGGCTCATTTGAAAAGTACAAAGAGCATCAGGCGCAATTTTATAAGATAGAGCGTGTTGATGTCGAAACAGTCGCTTCATTGACGGATTATTGCATTAGTCATAACCTAAGTTTCGGCGGTAGCGCCGACTTGTTAGTGGTTGCTTGTTTTCTAAGACGTTTGCATGACGAAGTGGCACTTTGAATGATAATATGATGCTGTATTAATAAGAGCTTTATTTGGGTAACAAGCGTTCTCTCAAAAGATAATCGATCCGGTCTTTTTTCCTTGACTTTCAACTTATTGAATAGTAAAATTGTTATGCGAGTTAAAACGGGGGATCAAGCCGTTTTAATTTCACCCAGGAGGTTTAGCTCAGCTGGGAGAGCATCTGCCTTACAAGCAGAGGGTCGGCGGTTCGAGC
>JAQVPE010000186.1 GCA_028702245.1 Candidatus Izemoplasmatales bacterium | reverse complement strand
TTTGAGGATGTTCCAATCCAGCGCATCGCTCGGATTTCCACCGGTGATGGTTTGCACCTGCAGACCGATTTTGTTGATATTGTCCATGATCCGATGCAGTTCATCGACAATATCTACATATTGGGACACGGTCGATTCGATCGTCAGAGAATGTTCTCCCGCTTCCAGATAAATCCAAAAAGCCTCATCCTCGTTTCCGAGGGTGACGGTGTTCCAGCGTTTGCTGGTTGGAAAAGTGTAGGCACTAAGGTCGGAAAAGAGGATTTCGCCGTCCAGATAGAAATTCTTGCCGACAGCGATGCCTTGGTTGTGGTTTTGCAGTACTTTCATCCCGAGATGGTAATAACCTGATGTTGATACAGAAAACAAATAGGTGACCTTGGTCCCCCCACGCGACATCGAGCCTCCGTCAAGGCGGTTCAAAACCGTATGTTTGTAAGCGTAAGGTGTCATCGAGCTATCCTTGTAATAGCTGGCCTTGATCTCCAAATCGTTTTTGTATTGGAAATCCTGACCCTGGATCGTGATCAATTCACCACTAGTCAAATCGGGGTCGAATGGATTTTGCGCCAGGTAGTCTTCGTAATCATCGTTTTCTTCAAGACCGAAAACATAGACATTTCCGATCTCAAGCGGCAGATTTTGAGCAACGATCGTCACCGTGTTAAGGCCTTCTTCGAGCAGGAACAAATAAGGACCGGAAGTCAGATTGTTGTAGTCATCGAGATCGTATCTCATCCAGTTTTGGAGACTGGTTGCCCTTGGGAGAAGTTCGTTGCCATAGCGGTTATACCTTTGGTCTTCGGGCAGCGGATCGATCATCCAGGTCACTTCGAGTTCGAGGCTGGAAGCCTCATTGAACGGGTACTCGTCGTTGATAAGCAATTCGATCGTCGGGATTGTGTAGAAGACCTCAGGCATCCTGAAATCAAAACCCAGACAATAGAGCCCGGAACTTGGAACATTGACCGAAAGCGTCACCGATTGCCCCTTGGCAAGTTCAGCATAGAGAGAATGGTATCCCTGATCGCTTTCAAAGGTGATGCCCGGGTTATCCAAAATGAAAGTGTCCCAGCCGAACTCGGTTTCCGGAAAATCGATTTGATCATAATCTTGAGACCAGGACTCATACTTTCGATAGTAATTCTGATTGCGAAAACTGCTGGGAGAGAAGTCTGCTTCGATGGTTTCCGATTCGGTTGAACCATAGACAAAGACACCGCGATAAAGGCCGGATAAGATGAAAAGCGTAGATAACAATCCGAGACACAGCAGTTTCTTCAAGCAACTTCCCTCCCTTGAGCAGTTATTCCTCTTATTAACTGAATTCTGAAATCAAGGCGTCCATGGCCGCGATAGCTGCCGCAAAGGCGCTGTCCGCAGCTGTTTGCATTTCGCCACTGACGGCGGCGAATTCGGTTTCATTGTTGATGACTTGGGAGATGTAGGGACCGGCAGCTGAATCAGCCTCGTCCCAACCGACAGTTTCCTTATTGGCCCACAAGGCGCCGTTTTTGAGCGCCTCGATGAATTCCGGCGACACAAATCCCGGAGCGGTCAACCCGTAAGGAATCGTTTCCCAAAGTTGATTGACACCATAGCCGTCAATACCGTAGTCGACGACCGGATAGCCGTAGTTGTTGGCTTGTCCCGAGACCATCTCGGAGTAGTCCTCAAACAGCTGGTATCTGGTCAAAAGGCCTTCTTCGCTATAAGACATCCATTTCAGGAGCTGATAGGCAGCGGCCTTGTGCTCCGAAGTGTAGGAGATGCCGGCGATGTCAGTGTTGCCACCGCTGATGCCATCGGGTCCGGGATAGACGTCCCATTCAAAGAGCATTTCGCCAAAATGGTTTTTGGCGCTCCAAGAGGCGTCGCGCCATAAGGCGACCTTGCCGTTATAGCGGGGGTCGAAGTCGGAACTAAGGTACCAATCCAACAAAGTATCCGAAGACAATTGATGGACGCAGGCTCCGCTCGAAAGGGCATCGCGCATATCATTCATCGCCGTGAGGAAGACCGGATCGGTGAAATTGAAACCACTTCCATCAAACGTATAGGCATACCATGATTTAGCGGTGGCGGTTTCAGCGGCATTTGTCGCCGCTCTCAGTTTAAGAATCTTGGGAAGCTCACGATAGTAGAAGTGGGCGCCGTACATCCCGATCACATGGGTGTTTTCATTGGTCGCCGCGGCGGCTATCGCTTCCATCTGCTCATAAGTCCAGTCATATGAGGGTGCGTTGATGCCGGCGGCGTCGAGAATGTCAAGATTGACAATCCAAAGTTGCGGAAAGATAAACGTCGGAACGGCATAACGCCTTCCGTTGTATTTTCCAAGGTCATAAACCGAGTCGAAAATATATTCGGTGTCCGGATCGTGGTCGAAGTAATCGGTGATGTCAGCGAGAATGTTGTAAGGAAGAAAGTTCGCTAGTCTGCGGACTAGGAACACATCCGGTAGGTTTTCCGACTCGGATAGGGTCATAAAAGTCGCATCCCACTCGGTGTCTTCGCTAACGATCTGCATTTCCACCGTTATATTCGGGTATTTTTCGGTAAAAGCTTGGACCATCAATGATTCGATGGTGACGATTTCGGCGGAAGTGTGCTGCCAGGAAGCGTAGCGCAAAGTGATTTCTTCTTCCTGCCAGTCGGGCGTACCGTTGTGGTCTTCATCCCAGAATTCATCGTAAGTGACGGTCGTTGTCTGGCCCGCCGTAGTCACGGGAACGGTAGTGCCGCTGACCGAAGATGGAGCGGTGGTAGTTGCTACGGGATTGCCGGTTGTGGCGGCGGTGGTCGTCTCATCAACGCAAGCGACCAGCGTCACGAGGCTGATGATACCAACCAACAATACTGCTAGTTTTTTCATAGATTCTCTCCTTATTGATTGATTAGACTTTGGTTATGATGAACGCCAGATCTGTTGCTAGCGTGATTACCGTGAATTCCAGTGTTCCGG
>JAQVPE010000185.1 GCA_028702245.1 Candidatus Izemoplasmatales bacterium | reverse complement strand
AAAGTCGACGTGAATCAATATGAAGTCAAATCGGGAGCAAACTATTTAAGTTCTATTTCTGATAATAATGGTTTAGTTCTTGGAGCAACTGTCGATTCTTGGACAGCCTCAGTGGCCAGTGGTGAAACTGCCGGTGGAATTCCATACGATGGTGTGTTTTTACAAGATTCAAATATGAGTCGTTACTTAACTGTTTATGCCACAACTCCAAACTTCAGAACCTACACCAGCACTACTAGTCAAGCCTTACCAGCAGCTGTTATCGTTTTATATGATATGACTGTTTTAGAAGGTTACGCTTCCAGTTTCAATGAAGCTCTTGGTGGTGTCTGCGTTGCAAATGGTAGTAGCAACGTTACTGCTTTAGCAAATGCTTGGTCTTCAGTATCAAGTGATTTTGCTTTACTCTCAGCTTCTCAAAAAGCCGTCTTCGCTGACACCATTAATGCTGTCGGTGATGTCGCAGGAACCGAAATCAAACAAGCTATCGCCAAATATGAATATGTTGCTGCAAAGTACAATACTCAATTAGTGGCTTCCGGATGGGATTTCATGGGACGCAATATTACTCCAGCTAGTGGATCATTAAGAATTAGCGAGAGCGAGATAACTAGAGGTAACAACTTTGGAGTTTTAACCCTAATCCTCGTTTCAACATCATTAGGTATTCTTGGTGGAATCTTTTATCTCCGCAAAAGAGAATTAGTTTAATTAGGATTTTTGAAATAGACTGGGGAAAATTGGGGAATCCAGATTGACGATAATAACAAAATAAAATTAATACTCTGTAAAGTAAATGATTGTAATAGGTCGGCTGAGTTAATCAACTCATCAAAAAGTCAACTATAATGGACTCTGTAAAATCAATGGTGGAAAAAGGTGGAATGAGTCGTCCACCCCATCAAAACTGTAAGATTTAAAGTGGGGAGCTATGATAGCGAATATCATGGCTCTTTTCTCTTGGGTTTATTGTTGGAAGAAATAAGCAAAGCACATTTTCTGAATCTCTCAAAATTGTGATATCCGTAAGCAAATTTAATGATTGTTTTGAGGTGGTTGTTAACAACCTCGGCGATGGCATTTGAGTAGGGGCGATGTCTTTGCAAACGAGCAAGGCCATTGGCGATTTCAAATCGCCATTTGTGATAAGTACGACCAACAGAAACTAATAGACCGTTACCGGAATCAATCAATCGTTTCGAGATGTGCATGATGAATTTGATGGCATCTTCATAATAGGAATGCGACCCGTATTTGAATAAATCCTGGAGGATGTTATATCCATTCCAAAACGGTTCGCTAATCTTGATGCATTTGAAAACCATATCGTCATAGTGAACGATCTCACCGGTACGTTTATAGGTGTAGAACTTGTCGGGAAGTTTGCTGTAACGACATAAAAATAGTTTCCAATGTGACTTCATGAAATTGTAAATATTGGTTCCCTTGCCAGCGACGTTGTTCATCGCGCGAGTTCGGAGACGATTGATGGCGTTGGTCAACTGAGTGATGACATGGAACCAATCAACGACATGTATGGCTTTCGGGAAGTAGTGGCGGCATACGGTGTCATAAGATTCATACATGTCAGAAATGAACACCTTGACGGTTTCCCTCTCTATGAGAGGGATAGCGGGGAAATATTCGCGAAGATAGGCCATTTGAAGATTTCTAATAATGTCGATGATTTCACCATTATCGAAGTTGGTTAAAACACAGACATACTTTTGATCAAGCTCTTTGCTGAATTTTATCTCATCGACGCATAACACTCGGCTTAAATAAAGGCGCGGCACATATTTAATATGTTGATCAAACAATTCGATGATATGCGTTTTGGAAAGATGATACTTATTAGCGATCTGTGCAAAAGTCAGTTTCCCCATGAAGTCGTTTACGATCAAATGTCGTTGCAAGTCGGAAATGTGAGATCGTGGGGTGACACCTCGAAGTGGTGGCGTAAAAGTCGCATGGCAGTCATTGCATTTGAACCGGACTTTCCTGACTCTGAGAATGTCTTGAAGATGATTGTTTTCCGAACAATTGATCGTGATATAGAAGTAGTTGTTAACGTAAGATGATTGTGACTGATATCGAGGACATTTTCGCAGGTCTGTTCGTTGTTCAACTTCATAAACGAATCCGAAATCTCTTTTTATTGGCTCGAAAGGTACGTTGGTAAAATTGTACGGGTCCAAACCGAACCTTGATAAAAATATGTTAAAATCCATAGAGTCTCCCCTATTTTTTGAATCTTTGACAATTCAATTATAGCGGAGACCTTTTTATTTGTGGAACCTACATAAACTGTAAAATATAAGGTGGAATGATATTTTTTACTCCACCTTTGTTTTTACAGCACCTCAACAGCAACAAATATTGCTAGTTATGAAAATATATTGAAGCCTGCGCTTGTAGCTCAGTTGGATAGAGTACAACCCTCCGAAGGTTGGGGTCGCACGTTCGATTCGTGTCAAGCGCGCCATTAGATATAAGACGTCTGCTAGCCTTTGAAAGAAAGGCCGAGCAGACGTTTATATTTGTTGCTTCGTTTCATCACTTTGATGGCGCATGGACATTCAGCGACAATTGTGTATTTACCATCCATTGCTAATTCCATTACCTTATCTAGCAACAATAAAGCGATACCTTGACCACGATACTTTTTAATCGATGAAGGTGTGTTTTATGATGATGCGATGCTTATCATCCTCTTCGAATATGATTTCTCCATAACGAGATTTAAAGTCGTCTCCAGCATAGAAGATGTTGCCATTGCGTTTGATAATATGGTTCATATCGTTACTATAACTAGTAATAGTAAGGCATTCCTTAAACATGCTGTGACTTCTCATAGTTAAGTCCGTTTTTTGTCGAATGAGGTCGAGTACTAGACTAATTGCAGTAATTAGATATTGAAACGGCAATAAGGATGTTAAAAGTGACGATAAATAATCAATCGTTGCAA